>JBDNHN010000274.1:0-5340 GCA_041688725.1 Gillisia sp. | reverse complement strand
GAAGGATTTTCTCAGAAAACATTTAAAAAAGTACACTAAACAAAGCATTATGAAATTTTTTATCGATACTGCAAATCTTGATCAAATTAAAGAAGCCCAGGATTTGGGGATTTTGGACGGGGTTACCACCAATCCTTCGCTAATGGCGAAAGAAGGAATTACCGGAAAGAAAAATATTATCAATCATTACATAAAAATATGTGAGATAGTAGATGGCGATGTAAGTGCCGAAGTAATTTCCACAGATTTTGAGGGAATTATAAAAGAAGGGAAAGAACTTGCCAAATTGCACAATCAAATTGTTGTAAAAGTTCCTATGATCAAAGAAGGAATTAAAGCAATAAAATACTTTAGCGATAACGGGATCAGAACAAACTGTACCTTGGTATTTTCTGCAGGACAAGCTTTATTGGCTGCAAAAGCCGGTGCTACTTATGTTTCTCCTTTTATAGGAAGACTGGATGATATTTCTACAGACGGGTTAAACCTGATTGCTGATATCAGATTGATCTATGATAACTACGGTTATGACACTCAAATTTTAGCAGCTTCAATCAGACACAGCATACATATATTGGAATGTGCCAAAATTGGAGCAGATGTAATGACCGGACCGCTTTCAACTATTGAAAGTTTGTTGAAACACCCGCTTACTGATATAGGTTTGGAAAAATTCCTTGCAGATTATAGAAAAGGCAACTAAATTTAGTCATATCTTATAAAAAACCCCCGACTTTTATTAAAGTTGGGGGTTTTTTTATGCTTTTGTAGAAAATTATTTTGAATTAAACCTAAATATGGGTTGTGGTAAATTAGCTTGATAGGAAATAATTAATAACTAATAAATTCGAGGATCTTTGTTTCAATGTCCGGTGTATTTAACTGGGCATCTCCGCGGGAGATTCTTCCGGAAGTTTCTATAAAAATTAATTTATTCAAATAATTCTTCAGTAATTTATTTTCAACCCTTATATTGATTAGCTGAAATTCAAATTTAGGATCATAGGAATTGTTTTTAATGACATTTACCCAAGGCTCAAATTGATTTTCATCTATATTAATCCCTATAAAATCAATTTCGGGATATTTCACCCTCAGGTCTTCAATAATTTTATGTTGCCATTTGTGATGCCCTTGTGAATTAATTGACCAATAATAGGTGATAATTGGATTTCTTGAAATATCCTTTAATAGAACAGCATCCTTCGAAGTATTCCACATTTTTAGGCCGCCAATATTGTATCCAGGAAGTAATTCTTTTTGAATTATAGCCATTTGTTTTAGATCTGCTACCCGTTCCCCGGAATAATTTATTTTGGTCAATAAGTCTAAAATGGATTGAATATTTTCGGTGTTTTGAGCGTAAATTATGCCTTGCGCAGCCAGTCGATCAAGGAATATGTTTTTTATTTTTTTATTTTTAATGATGGAATCTGCTAAAACTATCCTTCGTTTAATGTTTTCATTGCCGTTTAAATTATAACAATTTTGGGTTTCAATATTGTTTTCATCGCAATATTCCAAAGATTTTGTACGGAGGTAATCATCTATTAAATTGAGATAAACGTAGTATTCCTGAAGGTTTTCATCGTCAAAAGAAATTTCTTTTCGGTATTGGTGAAAATCTTTTGGGATCTTTTTCACAAATTCCCTGTAATATCTCCGAATCAAAAATGCATATCGTTCCCGCAAATCATAAAATTCATAATCAATACTGGAGTTGGCCAATTTTTTAAAATCTTCCGAAATAACATATTTTTTGTCAAGTTGTGCAAGACGTTGTTGACGTTCCTCTCGAATAGAATCTGTTTTCTGTGCAAATTCAGAGGGTTCCAGTTTATAGTAATTCAGTATAAAATTGTTATCCTGTTGGTTCAACAAATACAAATTGGTGAGGAAATTACTTTTTTCAGCGCCTTTTCCGCTAAAGTTTATAGATTCGTCAAAAGCCAGGGTATTTAACCATACTAATGTACTGTCGCCCGGTTCTATATAAATGATTTGATTTTCAGGAGGGTGTTTAAAAACATACAATCCGGCCTGGATATTTTTCAATGTCCCGCTAAATTGATTCTTGTCATTGAGATAAAGTGTGTCAAAATTGACATCATTTTGAGAAATGATCACATATTTGGAACTCGGATTGGCAATTTGACCCCCGATATAAAAATCTTCAGAAGCCTTTTTATCCTGTTTGCAGGATAAAAAGGAAACAAGAGAAAAGATTATGAATATTAACTTTAACTTCATGTGGGGATTAAGGGCCTAGTGAATTCAGATCCAAAAGAATTCGAATTCCGAACAAATATAAATTTTACAGTTCCGGGTGTGTGTTAATCACACGTTAAAAGGATTATTTAAAACGTTAATCTTTTAGCAATTGGACAATAATAGTTACTTTTGCAAAAATTTATAAGAAGAAAAAATCAAATTATATGTTATCAGTTTCAAATCTTTCCGTTCAATTTGGTAAGCGGGTGTTGTTCGACGATGTTAATACCAGCTTCCTCCAAGGGAATTGTTATGGGATCATTGGCGCCAATGGAGCAGGAAAATCGACGTTTTTAAATATTCTTACCGGAAAAAGTGAACCCACAAGCGGTCGCGTATTTCTTGAACCCGGAAAACGCATGTCTGTTCTGGAGCAAAATCACAATTTATTTAATGAGTATTCAGTTCTTGAAACGGTTATGACGGGTAACAAACCTATGTACAAAATCAAGAACGAAATGGATGAGATTTATGCTAAGGAAGATTTTGGTGATGCCGATGGTGAAAGGGTAGGAGTCCTGCAGGTAGAATTTGAAGAGATGAACGGTTGGAATGCCGAAAGTGATGCGGCCACCTTGCTATCAAATCTTGGGATCAAGGCAGATTTGCATTATAATATGATGAAAGATCTGGACGGAAAGCAAAAAGTAAGGGTGCTATTGGCGCAGGCACTTTTTGGAAACCCGGATTTGCTTATTATGGATGAGCCCACAAATGATCTGGATTACGATACAATTATTTGGTTAGAGAATTTTTTGGCGAATTATGAGAATACGGTAATAGTTGTTTCTCATGACCGTCACTTTTTGGATTCTGTTTGTACACACATCTCCGATATAGATTTTGGGAAAATAAACCATTTTAGCGGGAATTATACCTTCTGGTATGAATCTTCACAGTTGGCGGCCAGGCAGCGATCTCAACAAAACAAAAAAGCGGAAGAAAAGAAGAATGAACTTCAGGAATTTATCAGACGATTTAGCGCTAACATGGCAAAATCCAAGCAGGCCACTTCCCGAAAAAAAATGATCGATAAATTAAATATTGACGAAATAAGACCTTCCAGCCGAAGATATCCCGCGATTATTTTTGAAAGAGACCGTGAGGCGGGGGATCAAATACTAAATATTGAAGGTTTGAAAGCCTCAATTGAAGGGGATACCTTATTTAAGAATGTAGATATCAACTTGAACAAGGGTGATAAAGTAGTTGTTTACTCCAGAGATTCCAGGGCTACCACCGCTTTTTATGAAATTATCAATGGAAACGAACATCCTGTTTCGGGAAAATATTCTTGGGGAATTACCACATCCCAATCCTATCTTCCTTTAAATAATTCTCCGTTTTTTAAAAACGATCTCACTTTGGTGGATTGGTTAAGACAATGGACCAAAACTGAAGAAGAACGCGAAGAAGTTTATATCCGTGGATTCTTGGGAAAAATGATCTTTAGTGGGGAAGAAGCTTTAAAAACCTCAAGGGTACTTTCGGGAGGTGAAAAAGTGCGTTGTATGCTAAGCCGGATGATGATGATGCGTGCCAATGTGTTGATGCTTGACGAGCCTACAAACCATTTGGACCTGGAAACCATCACCGCTTTCAATAATTCATTGAAAAACTTTAAGGGAACGGTTCTGTTCACTACCCGTGACCACGAGTTTGCCCAAACAGTCGCAAATCGCGTTATTGAATTGACACCCTCTGGTGTTATTGACCGTCACACCACTTTTGATGAATATATGGGTGATAAGAAATTAAAGGAACAGCGGGATAAAATGTATGCGGTAGGAGTTTGATTTTTTTAAGGCTGGAACTTTTTATAAAAAAGTGAGTAAAGAAATAGCCGGATAATAAAAAACCAGGGATTTACAGTGGCAGATATCAGCGCCTTGTAAATCCCTAATTTATTTTATTGATTAGTGTTTTAGATGATAATTATCAAAGCTTAAACAGCTTTATAATACTTCCACAGATCATAAATTCCAAAGGCTACAAAACCAATGGCGAGGATCAGGTTCAGTGTATTGCCTTCTTCTGTATTGTTTGAAAGACCGTACAATTTAAAGGAACCATAGCCCAGAAAAACCAATCCAAGAACAAGGTTCCAGATATTTCTTTTTTTAGGGATATTATTCTCCATCTTTATAATCTTTTGGGAATGTAGATTTGGCAATTTTCATGGCTTCATCCAAATTGGATTTTGCGGCAAATAGCAGTACTTGTCCGGGCAAACCACCGCCAAAACCCGCTCGCAGGCCTGAGTCGAAGTCGTTTCTAACTCTGGAAGAAATCCCCGCTTTATTAAATAGATCCTGAAGGAACTGAACATTCACATCAGGTCCGGTATATACCCATTCATAATCTTGGTCTGTACTCATATCATTTTAATTGAAAAACCAAGATACATCTTTATTCAGCGAAAATCAATAGCACTTTTAAAGAGTTTAACGTTTTAAGCGTAGAATTATTTACTGTTCCAGATTTCGGAACTAAAATTCATTCCTTTCTTAAAACCGAAGAAAATAGCCAGTCCGGGAATCCATGGTTCATGCATAGGATTTAATATAAAAAGGTCCTTTTCAAGTAGTTGAAAAGGACCTTTTTGTATATAAAATAAAATCTGTTTATCTCAATTCCGCATTCAGTTCTTTTTCAAAACGTTGTTGCAGTTTTTTCATGATCTTATCGATTTGTTTATCAGTTAGGGTACTGTGTTCATCCTGAAATTTAAAACTCACGGCATAACTCTTTTTGCCTTTTGGAAGGTTTTCCCCCTGATAAACATCAAATAAATTAACCGATTTCAATAATTTCTTTTCGGTTTGCATCGCGATAGTTTCAATTTCCTGATATTGAATTCCAGAATCCAGTAATAAGGCAAAATCCCTTCGAACGCTCGGGAATTTTGGGATTGCCACAAATTTTGATTTTTTGGCTTTTGAAGTTTCAATGACCAGATCCCAATTGAAATCGGCGAATAAAACCTCCTGTTGAATGCCAAAATGTTTTAATACCGATTTTTTAACCACGCCAAATTCAACCAATTTGGATTTTCCTTCACTTATTGAT
>JBDNHN010000273.1:0-3408 GCA_041688725.1 Gillisia sp. | reverse complement strand
TCCAAAACCATATTGGTTAGATCTCCACCATCATCAAGGATCATATTTAAAGGTTTGCGATCTTCCCCAAAGAATAATGTTTGTTCAATACACCAGTTAAATTCTTCCTCTGTCAATCCTTTCCAGGCATAAACCGGAACACCGGTAGCTGCTATCGCGGCTGCGGCCTGATCCTGAGTGGAAAATATATTACATGAACTCCAGGTAACATCTGCACCTAAAGCGGTTAAGGTTTCAATCAACACCGCAGTTTGTATAGTCATGTGCAAACATCCTGCTATACGGGCACCTTTAAGAGGTTGTTCGTCTTTAAATTCTTTTCTAAGAGACATTAGCCCGGGCATTTCCGCCTCGGCCAGTTCAATTTCTTTTCTTCCCCAGGCAGCAAGGGAAATATCTTTTACTTTATAGGCGGTATAAGGCACTGATTTAGTAGACATATTATTATATTTGGTTTTTGACAATTTTTGAGTTGCAAAAATACAAAATATCTAACAAAACTTTATGGCCCTTTACAAAACAATAACAGTTGATCAACATACCAAAGCATTTATCTGGAAGGTTGAAGAAGCCTATGAATGGCTGAGTGAAGGAATTGAACTTACTCCCAATTGCCAGGAGCGTGTAAAGGGAATGAAATCTGAAATTCATAAACGCGGTTTTATGAGTATCAGGCATCTATTGGCAGAAGCCGGGTATACGGACTTTGATCTCTATTATGACGACATGGGAAAACCTCATTTAAAAGACAATAAGTATATATCAATAACCCATTCTTTTGAGTTTACCGCAATTATTGTAAGTAAAGAACAAGTTGGGATAGATATAGAGAAAAAGCGGGATAAAATATTGAAGATCGCTGAAAAATTTACACCTATTGAGGAATATAGGACTTTGGCCAATGTAGCTGCGATAATCAGAAAACTGACGGTTGTTTGGGGGGCAAAGGAATCGATTTATAAAATATATGCTGAAACCGGTTTGAGTTTTTTACAGCACATCAACATCGCCGATTTTGATTTAGAGGAAGCCAAAACTACTGGAGAAGTTTATTTTAATGGTACTACTTCCCATTTTGACCTCAATTTTTTGGAATTTGAAGAATACACTTGTGTTTACGCAAGACGTGCTGCTGAAGTAAACCCAAATTAACCCCGATTAATGCCAAGTATTTATAAAGATCTTACCGAAGCCGCTTGTTTAGGTAAAAAATTATTATCGGTCTTGATAGATCCCGATAAATTCGAGGAAAGATCAGCTGAAATATTTCTTCTGAATTTACCTGAAAACGTCACCCATATTTTTGTGGGTGGAAGCAGGGTAGAAATAAATAAAACACAAACCACAGTTGAGGCAATAAAGGCAAAAACCGGCCTCCCCGTAATTTTATTTCCGGGAGACTATTCCCAAATTACCGAAAGTGCGGACGCCATATTGTTTTTAAGTCTGATCTCAGGAAGAAACCCGGAATTTCTTATCGAACAGCAGGTAAAATCGGTTTCTCAATTGCGCAATTCTAAATTGGAGATTATTCCCACTGGTTATATTTTAATTGAAGGCGGGAATAAAAGTGCTGTACAAAGTGTGAGCAATACAAAGCCTATTCCTCAATCTAATGTTGAAAGTATCGTTCATACCGCTTTGGCGGGCCAGTTCTCAGGGAAAAATCTTATTTACCTGGAAGCGGGTAGCGGTGCTCAAATTTCGGTATCAGAAGAAATTATCTCGGCGGTTAAAGAAGCGATAAATATTCCACTGATTGTGGGTGGCGGCATCCGCAGCAAACAACAATTAAGGAGTTCCTATGAAGCCGGAGCAGATATGGCGGTAATTGGGACCGCTTTTGAAGATGGGGAGTTTTTATAGCCACGGGAACACGAATGATTTTCTGTTCTTTATCAAACAGCCTGGAATCCCACGTACTCATAGGACGAATCATAATTAAAAAGCGCTCATAGTTTTACATCTCAATCCCACGCAATTACTGCAGGGATTCTTCCTCGCTCAAAAGCTAGTTCAGAATGATCAAACTAAACAATTAAACAAATCAACATTAAAACGATCCATAAGAGTGACAAAGAAAGACGGTTCTAACTTTTAAATTATACCTAACTTTGATAACTAAATAAAACATCAGTGCAGCTGCCTCCCGGCAAAGGCAGATTATTGGCTAAAACAATTATAAAATGAAAATTTCAGTAGAACTTACCCTTACGCCTATTCAGGATAATTATGAACCGGCCATCATCAATTTTATTAAACAACTCAGGAATTCCGGATTAACTGTAAAAGAAAATCCTTTAAGCACCCAAGTGTATGGCGATTATGACCAGGTGATGCAATTGCTTACCGGGGAAATAAAATCAGCTTTTGAAGCCATTGACCGCGGATTAATCCATGTGAAAATTGTGAAATCTGATCGAAGCGATTATGCAGCCGATTTTTGATTTCTTTTTTGAGCAGTATTACGGTTATAGAACTCTGTTTATAATTCTGGAGATCATTGCAGTAATTTTTGGGTTTTTGTCGGTTTGGTTTGCCAAACAGGAAAATATCCTTGTATATCCCACCGGAATTATAAGCACCCTTATTTTTGTGTATTTGCTTTGGCAGTGGGGGCTTTTGGGTGATATGATGATTAATGCCTACTATTTTTCTATGAGTATTTACGGCTGGTATATCTGGACCAGGAAAGTAGATGCGGTGCATTTTACGCCCATTACTTATATGACGAAAAAGGAGCATGCACTGGCTGCCCTGATTTTTTTAGGTACCCTGGTTTTTGTATATTCGGTATATGAATTATTTGATAAATGGACCAATTGGATGGCATATGTGGATACTTTCACTACTGCGATTTTCTTTGTGGGAATGTGGTTAATGGCTCGCAAAAAAATTGAGAACTGGATTTATTGGATCATTGGAGATGTTATTTCGGTGCCGCTTTATTTTTATAAAGGGCTTACCCTCACCAGTTTTCAGTATTTATTATTTACAATTATTGCCGTTTACGGCTACATCGCATGGAAGAAAAGCTTACACAAGAATCTTCAGCCTGCTTGAAAGCGGTGCTTTTTGGCCCGGAATCTACCGGGAAAACTACCCTGGCAGCAAGGCTTGCACTTCATTTTAAAACAGAGTGGGTGCCGGAATACATGCGGGATTATCTTCAGAAAAAATGGGATGATAAAAAGAAAACCTGTCAGGCCCCCGATTTAATTCCTATTGCAAAAGGCCAGATGCGGCGCGAAAACAAATTGGCGAAAAAGGCCAATAAAGTATTGTTTTGCGATACAAATTTACTCGAACTTAAAGTCTATTCTGAAGCCTATTATCACGGCTATTGCAACCCCGATCTTCTTAAACATGCGTTAAACAACAGGTATGATATATACTTTTTAACTAATA
>JBDNHN010000272.1:0-7242 GCA_041688725.1 Gillisia sp. | reverse complement strand
GAAAAAATTGGGTATACCCCGGATGAACTGGGCTGGGTAAAAGCCAATGAAGAGCAAATCTGGCGGTATTTTGTAGAACGTGAACTTATTTTTAATTCCGATTCACAATTGCAGCCCCGGTTTTTATATCCTGCTCCCTTTTCCAAATTTAACCTGGAACTGGATAACGAATCCCCTGCTATGGTAGGGCAATATATAGGTTGGCAGATCATACGCCAATACATGGATAAAAATGAAGTTAGCCTCCAGGAAATGCTGGATGCTGATTCCGAAACAATTTTTAACAAAGCAAATTATAAACCAAAGAAATAATGGCAGAATTTAAAAAATCTGAGATCAATATAGAAGTAATATTAGATGAAAACCGCATACCGGAAGAAATCTACTGGAGCGCCGATGATGGTAATATTTACAAGGAAGAATCCAAAGCTATGTTGCTTTCCATGTGGGACAGCAAGAAAAAGGAAACCCTGCGGATAGATTTGTGGACCAAGGATATGCCTGTAGATGAGATGAAGAAATTTTTTCATCAAACCCTGGTAGCTATGAGCGACTCTTTTAATCGCGCAACACAGGATGAAAAAATGACAGATACAATGAAGGATTTCTGCGATTATTTTGCTGAGAAATTGGAATTGAAAAAGTAGAGAGAGTCAAATTATTTTGAGATCTTGAATTTATTCCAAGATCTCAAGTTGCTTAAATCAAAACTTGAAACTAAATCCGGAATAGATTCCAAAATAATATGGTTTGAAATTTTTGGAGTTTTTGAAAGTGTTTAACTGATATTTAAAGATGGGTTCTAGATTAAAATTAAACTGAGAAGAAATTTTATAATTTAATCCTAATCCAGCATTTGCAGTAAAACTAATCGCGTTGAGGTTATTTACTTTCCCTAAATCGTTGTTAGAATTTTCTGTATTTATGGAGATCTTATTTTTATTTAAGATTAGGGTACTAAACCCGCCAATGAGATTTATTTTTAACTTTCTATTTACAATCAAATATTCAACTTCTGAAGGCACCTCAATAAAACCAATATTTTGATTTATTTCACCAAAAATGGGTACTCCATTTTCTTCTGAAGGGGAGTTGCTTAATTCTGAACCTTCGATAACTAGAGAATTCATTATTGAGGAATAAGCCACATTTTGGGTGTTACTAACCAATTTAATTTGGCTAATTCCAGTTCTAATTTTTATTTTCTGTGATATCTGATAACCGAAATTTATACCATAAGAAGTAGTGATTTCACTATTTACATTATTATTTGCAAATTGCTCATCTAGGCCACTTCCTGTGCTTAAATTATCAAAATAAAGAGCTCCGACTGTTGTTGTAACACTCAGGCGTTTGGACATTGGAATCTTTGGAGATTCTTCTAACTCTTTTTTATTGAATGGTTTTTCGATATCTTCTACATTAACAATAGGATTATCTTCTGATAGTGTTATGGAATCATTAGCCACTAGTTTTGCTTCATTTTGTATAAGTTTTGCTAATTTAAAATCAGAATTAATGCTTTCCTCTCTTCTAGTTTCTTTTTCCTGATTCTTAAATTCGTTTCCTGTGGCGTAATTAGAAGTGTTCTTTTTATTATTTACCCTAATTTGAGATTTCTTATCTGTAATATTTTTAATTTGATTTTCTTTATAGTTTAGAGATTCAGATTTCTGAATTTTAGATTGTACTACATTATTCTTTTCTTTAAATAAAGATTCCGGTTTTTCTTCCTGAAACTTCAAAACATCTGGAGTATCACTGGTATTTTGGTCTACAGAATTTTCAGGAGAATTAGTGATTTTTTGATTTAAAATTGGAGAGGAATTATCTATAAAAAGTAATATCATTATTGCTAAAACGGCGGCAGTTCCTGCTATCAAATACCATACAGGAATAATTCTTATTTTTCGCTTTTTAAAAGGAAGTTGAGCTGAAATACTATTCCAAATTTCTTCAGGCGGAGTTATCTCTGCTTGTTTAAATTTTTTATTAAAAATATCATCTATATTCTTTTTCATAATCCTAGTCCCTTTTTATTTAGTTTATAGGCCATAATATTTTCTTGCAATTTTTTACGTGCTCTAGCTAAATTAGATTTTGAAGTGCCAATAGAGATATTTAGTAATTCCGAAATTTCCTTGTGAGAGTAGCCATCCATCGTATATAGGTTAAAAACAATACGATATTGACTAGGTAATTCATGTATTAAATTCATTAAAAAGTCAAAGGATAGTCCCTCTTCTTCAATCTCAATTTCTCCATTTTCAAAATAGTCATCTTCAATTTTTATAAATATCGATTTGTTCTGATACTCTCTTAATGCATTATTAATTATCACTCGTGTCATCCAACCTTCAAAAGAGCCTCTATCATTATACTTTGAGATATTCTGAAATATTTTAATAAAACCATCATGCAGACTATCCTTTGCCTGCTCATAGCTGCTGGAATATTTAAGACATAAGACGAAAAACTTAGGGGAGAACCTTCTGTATATAATTTCCTGAGCTTTTTTATCCTGTTGCTTACATTTTAAAATTAAATTTTCAATACTCAATGAAAATAGATTTTATCCATATTATTTGGAAGAGTGGAGGGCTCTAGGTGTTTTTAATATTGCAAATCTAATAGATTGAAATTTCAAAAAGGTTTATTTACTTTTTTATATATTCTAATCCAGGGCCATCGCATGCTTCCCAAGTGCTTTTAAGTTTGTTGCTAGATGTGATATATAAATATTCTGTTGTTCTGTTGGAGTAGCAATTGCCTATTATTTTATTATCTGAATTATGTGAAAACTCGATATAAATTATAACATCAGATTCCGATTCATCCAATAATCCTTCTTCAGTTAAAGTATAAGTCCCTGAAACTGTTATTGTGCTATCTCCATGCACTCTTGTTTTGGCAAATGTTTCATCTTCATTTATAATATATGTTTCCTGCCATTCCATATCTGAACCAGTAGTCTCTGAGTCTGTGACGCTACCAGTCATTTTTACAAGTTCCCATTTTCCTGCGATTTCCGAATTTGAAATTACGTCATCTGTTTCTTTGGTACAAGAATAAATAGTCGTTAATAATGCAAGTGTTAAAATTATTTTTTTCATAATAGTTAAATTTAATAGTTAGATAAGTTTTTTATTCAACCTTATTTAATTCAATATCTGCAGGACAAGTACTATTAGGGCTACAACTTGGAAAATCAAATAAAAGTGTTTTATAGTTATTGAATACTTCAAGACTATAATTCATTATTATGTTTTGATCAGTCATTACCAAATTTTCTAAAGTTGAGAGCCTGTAAGAGTTTAATTCAGAATTCTGCTCTGGTTCGAATCTATCTAAATTAAAAACCAGCTTATGTCCGTTTTGAGAAAATGAACCGGTTTCCTTCTGTCTATAACCCATAATCTCGCCACTATATGTCTTGGTTCCCAAACCAGGGTGTTCTAAGTAGTTTATTTAATCTTCTCAAACTTTTGTGAAAATCCTTCGTACGAAGCAAAATGAAGGAGTAAATAACCTTCTTTGATTTCGAAGCCTATAAAAGCTATGTTAGCGTTTTGACAATTGGTTGAAATCCTTTTATCGCTCAAGGAATATGTTCCAGAAGATATATGTTCATCGGAATAAGGTTGACATAAAGATCCATTTTTTGAGGTCACTATTTCATTTTTGGAAAATTCAATTATTTTTTGGCTATCAATACTTTTAAATGTTCCGCTACCATCTCCAGGATCTGCTAATTGCTCTATCAATTTCCATTGTCCAACTAATTCTGTTGTTACAGAATTTTCATTTTCTTCTTTTGAGCAAGAAGTCAAAATTCCGAGGATAAATAAGAATAAAATTGTTTTTTTCATTTGAATTTGTTTTTAAGAGTTAACGTTAAGCTGTCATTTTTGTTTAGGACAGGTAACGTGGAGTAGGAATGTGAAATTTTTAGCTATAGTTTTTATTTAAGTTCAACCAATTGTATTTCATCGCTCTGAAGTCGTTTGAAAGTCCCAATTACGAAATCTTGATTCTGTAGTTTTGTATCAAGTTCATCACAAAGAATATTACAATCAATTTCAATTTGATCCAAAAGTTCATAGCCAGAAGTTTTAGTAATGAAACTTTGTCCGTTTATTTTTAAATCTATATCAAAAGGAGTTTCTATATCCACTTCTTGGGTTGATTTTATTTCTTGAAGAGTGTATTTTAATGAACTACCATCGGCAGGAGGATTGTCAACTTGTTCCACTACAACTTTAATATCATAAATATATCCTAGTTGATAATCAAATCCTTCTATGTTGTTATAAAATTTAAACCAATTATCAGAACCAATATTATTACCTTCCTGTACCATTAGAGTTAAAAACAGCCCTTCTCCTGTACCTGTATTTTGATAATGGTTAATTCGCATATTAGTTATTTGGAATTCGTTTCCGGCATCATTGGAACAGGAGAATAATATTCCAAAAATCAATAAAATTAGAATTAATAGTATTTTCATTTTTGTTGTCCTTTTTGATGGTAACATTTAATCATATGGAAAGTTGCGTGTTGTGTGCGAGGATTTTCCGAAGGAAAATCAGAAGCTAGCAAAAGAGCAACTAACATTGGTTAAGCTAAAAATGGCAATTTTTTATATGTGTTATCGTAGCAAGTTTTCTTAGATGGAATTATTGAATTCGGAAATATGTAATTTTATCTACACAATTTTCGAGTGGACCACATGGATCAAAATCTATTAACAATTCCTTATTCAAACTAATTGAATATGAAAAACCCCAAGTTTTTTCTTCATATATTAAAGTAAGTTCATCTATGCTTTTTAAATCCGAATATTGATCATCAAGAGGTTCAGCACCCCAGTAATCATAAATTAAATTCACTCTATTCCCATCAATTTCGTAAATACCTAGATATCTTTGGCCATATGCTAGTATATCACTTGAATCGATATTTCTTATGAAGCTGGCAAGTTCAAATGTTTGATCGGGATTAAAAGTGTATTGACTTACAGATTCATAACCTTTATTTTGAATACTGGGAATTTCACCAATTTCAACATTAAAAGACCTTTCCCATACTCCAATTAATTGAGTATCTTCAGGATTATTATCATTATTATTTGAGCAAGAAGTCAAAATTCCGAGGATAAATAAGAATAAAATTGTTTTTTTCATAATAGTTAAATTTAATAATTATATAAGTTTTTTATTCAACCTTATTTAATTCTATATCTGCAGGACAAGTACTATTAGGGCTACAACTTGGAAAATCAAATAAAAGTGTTTTGTAGGTATTGAATACTTTAAAACTATAATTCATTACTATGTTTTGATCAGTCATTATCAAATTTTCTAAAGTTGATAGCCTGTAAGAGTTTAATTCAGAATTCTGCTCTGGTTCGAATCTGTCTAAGTTAAAAACCAGCTTATCTCCGTTTTGGGAAAATGAACCAGTTTCCTTCTGTCTATAACCCATAATCTCGCCACTATCAGTGTTTATAATTAAAATTAACCATTCAAAGCTGTTATCACTATTTAAATTAAGCTCTTGTTTTACTAAGTAATTGTAATTACTATCTAAGTCAAATTGTTCGGCAGATATGTTTTCTCCCAAGATCCATATATGTTATCTATACTGAGTATAGATTCATTATCGTTAGAACATGAAGCTAATATGTAAATACTGAAGATTAGAAAAAGATTTCTCATAGTAAGGTTTTTAACAATAATTCCTATTTAACAATGCTATCTATTTATATGACCTAAGAATAGTAGAAAGGTTGCGTGGATAGTTTAAATAAATTAAATAAAATTATTTTCAATATGTAATTGTTTATTTAATTGGGATTATTCAATGATTAAAAGACAAAAAAAGTCCCTACTAAATTGTTAGTAGGGACTTTTTATTGTCATTTAGAAGATTATCTATCTATCCGTTCATTGAGATCAAAAACTCTTCGTTGGTTTTGGTTTTCTTAAACCTGTCGTTGATAAATTCCATGGCTTCTACAGGGTTCATATCTGCAAGGTATTTTCTCATTACCCACATACGGTGCAAGGTATTCTCGTCTAACAGCAAATCGTCGCGACGCGTGCTGGAAGATGTAAGATCAATTGCCGGGAAAATTCTGCGGTTGGCAATTTTTCTATCTAACTGCAATTCCATATTTCCTGTTCCTTTGAATTCTTCAAAGATCACTTCATCCATTTTGGAACCTGTATCAGTCAAAGCTGTTGCAATAATAGAAAGCGATCCTCCATTTTCAATATTTCTGGCAGCTCCAAAGAAACGTTTTGGTTTGTGCAATGCATTGGCATCCACACCACCACTTAATACTTTACCGCTGGCAGGTTGTACAGTGTTGTACGCTCTGGCCAATCGCGTGAGGGAATCCAACAGGATCACCACATCATGACCACATTCAACCATTCTTTTTGCTTTTTCCAGAACGATATTGGCCACTTTTACGTGTTCGTGTGCTTCCCTGTCAAAGGTAGAAGCGACAACTTCACCTTTTACATTTCGTTGCATATCCGTTACCTCTTCAGGACGTTCATCAATTAATAAGATGATCTGGTAAACTTCAGGATGGTTAGCGGCAATTGCATTTGCAATGTCCTTAAGCAACATGGTTTTCCCTGTTTTAGGTTGTGAAACTATCATCCCACGTTGTCCTTTTCCAATAGGAGAGAACAAATCGATAATTCGGGTAGAAATACTGCTCTGCTTGTCGGCGAGGTTGAATTTTTCCTTTGGGAAAAGCGGGGTTAAATGTTCAAAAGAAATCCTGTCTCTTACCACCTGAGGATCCAATCCGTTGATTTTATTGACTTTGATAAGTGGGAAATATTTTTCCCCTTCTTTTGGAGGACGAATCTGTCCTAAAACAGTATCTCCGGTCTTTAATCCGAAAAGGCGTATTTGAGATTGTGATACATAGATATCATCCGGAGAAGAAAGATAATTATAATCTGAAGATCTCAGGAAACCGTAATTGTCCTGCATGATATCCAGTACTCCTTCACTCTCTATAATGGCATCAAATTCGTAATCCGGCTCACGGTACCTGTTGCGGCTATCGCGGTTGCCAGCATCCTTATTGCCATTATCTTTATTGTGGTCAGGTTTATTGCTGCGGGGTTCTTTGCGGTTCTCCCGTGGATTTCTCTGATTCTCTTTAGAAGGATTTCCTGTGGAAACTTCTTTTTTTGAAGGATGCGGTCTGGGAGCAGG
>JBDNHN010000271.1:0-6143 GCA_041688725.1 Gillisia sp. | reverse complement strand
TGTGAAATCACTCTTGAAGCAGGGACTGTAACCAAATCCCATTTAATTCTTACTGCTGAAGTTGCAGGTATTGAAAAAGCTAAATTTGATGAAATAGTGGCTGATGCCAAGAAAAATTGTCCAATTTCAAAACTTCTCAATGCTGAGATCACTTTATCGGCAACACTAGTTTAATAAATAGATTCCCCGGTTAACAAATAAGAACACTTTTTAAAGGCCCGAAGAAATTAATTTCCCGGGCCTTTATTATTTTTAAGGCAAATTTCAAGTGCGTTATAAATCGATGTTTTTAATCCCTGTTCCATTTTGTTTTGGGAAGTAAACTTTTGATTGACTTCCAACTCAATTCCGGAATATTTCTTCGGGAATTCGTTTCGCAAATAAGTGGTAAACCCATCTGCAATTCCCAAATAAGGATAGTTATATCGAATCTTTAAAGAAGGTGATTGCAGCAGAAGTTGCTTTTTAAGGTTTTTACAAAATTTTTTTTCTCGGGCTTTTGAAGGATCGTAAAGCATACCTATATCGGCATTCCTGGATTCTCCTTTCCATACCGGTGTAAAACTGTGAACAGAAAAATGAAGTACCTCCTCCCCTTTGGCAATAAATTCCGAAATATTTTTTTCAACCTCATATCGGTAAGGAAAATAAAAGCTTTCGATTAGTTCCATTTTTTCTTTGTCAGAAAGGTCTGTTGTAAATTCTGAAAATAATTTTGGATGACCCGGCGAGCGGTTAATTTCAATAAGCAATCTGCTAATTGTGTAAGATTGGCTGAAACTTGCCAGTCTTGAAAGATGAAGAAACAGATCCAGCGCGCCCAAATCCAAACCCCGATGAGAATTCAGGGCTTCCTGAGCATCCGCAAACAGCGGCAGATATTTTGTCGGGATTTTATTACCACTATGTTCACAGGTGAGCACTAGTTTCATGATTTAAAAAGTTTATTTTCGGCAAGACAGGTTCCTAATTTATTATAGACCTCATTGAGATGTTCTTCTGAAAAATCATTTCCTACTGCCTCTAATATCCGGGTTGACAAACTGCCATGTTCAAATAGGAATTCGATAGTTTTCTGGTGTTTAACTGAAATGTTTTCCTGTTGCCTTTTATAAAGTTTTTCCCATATTTCTCCTGCGGTGCATTCATCTTCAATATCAAATAAATTGAGATATCTCATATCTGTGATCACTGTAGTTTCGGCATCTATAATTACGTTGTTAAAAATCGCGAACAATTCATCTTCATGCCAGGATTTTTGATCCTGGCATGAAACCAATTCTTCACTAACCAGAAGTTTGAGTACTTCAATAATTAAAATCGCGATTGAAATATCAGCTTTGGGGCATTCCTGTATATCTATCACCCTGATCTCAATGGCATTTCTGTCAAACCTGGCAATAGCACCGCGGGAATTTAAGAAATGATGGTCCAGAATATTTTCAACATCGTGCGGCTTAATAGCCTTGTTGATAGGATCAAAAATATCCCGGTAATAATCTTTTTTGGTGAAAACCTGCTCGGGGATTACCTTTCCCGCCATTTCCGGGATTTCTTTCTGATTTGTTTTATATACATTCAGCCGGGCATCTTTAAAGCCTGTAACTTCACCTTCAAAAATAGGTGAGCTCGCGCTCAAAGCGGGAATTATTGGCAATAAAATTCGGACTGCAGCATGCAGTTTTTCAAATTCGGCATCGTCAAAAAACGGCAAATTGATGTGCATACTTTGCACATTGCTCCAACCGTGACCCCTGCAATCAAAAATGCGGTTATACAGGTCGTAAATTTTGCTGTAATTATGCAACCATAACTTCATTTCTGTATCAGGATGCATCAGAGGATGTGATGCTGAAGGCCATAATTTAGCATCCAAGGGTTCTAAAAGTTTGTTTATTTCATTGATGTTTTCAGAAAACAGTTCATCTAAATCTTTGAGATCATCTGTTGGGCCATTGGTTTTAAGTTCAACAACATGTGCCACCAACTCATTGCTCCATTCAATTTTTCCATTGTCGATATCCGACGTGATAGCCCCGCTTTTAGCTATCATTAACTGATCTACAATTGGAGCGACTTTGAGATCTGAATTTCTAACCAACATATATTCCAGTTCAATGCCAAAAACTTCAAAAAGATGATAACTCATAGTTGCTTTTTTTCCAATCGGTTTTTTAATGCCGATAAAATATCGAGATAAACCTGATCTCCATAAAACCGGTCTTCAACCCCAAAATCGACATTGGGATTGTCGTTGATCTCAATTACTAATGGTTTTCCGTTTACCTCCTTTACATCAATTCCATATAAACCCTGCCCCATCAATCTTGCCGATTTAAGCGCGACGCTTAAAATCTCTTTGGGAACTTCTTCTATTGGAAGGCAATCTGCATTGCCATCCTGATCGTCTACATTTTTTGCGTCCCAGTTGTAAATTTGCCAATGGCCTTTTGCCATATAATACCGACAGGCAAAAATAGGACGGTCATCCAGAATCCCTATACGCCAGTCATATTCAGAAAAGGTGAATTCCTGGGCAATAATAAGTTCAGATTTTTTTAACATCATATTTACCAATTCCTTAAACTCCTTTTCAGTTTCGGCCTTTTTAACTCCAAAGGAAAAAGTTGAATCAGGCGATTTTAAAACACAAGGCAAGCCGGTGATCTTTAAAACTTCATCCTTATTTCGCTTATGTACAATCACAGTTTTTGGAGTTGGAATATTCGCGTTTTGCAAAGCTTCAGCCATATAAACCTTATTACAGCATTTTAAAATAGCATCGGGATAATCTACCAGTGCGATATCTTCCTGCTGGGCTTTCCGCGAAAAAGCATAGGCTTCATTATTCACTTCCGTGCTTTGGCGGATGAACAGCGCATCAAAAGCAGAAAGCCTGGAAAGATCTTTCGGAGAAAGAATTTCCACATAAAAATTCATTTTTTCGGCTAAATCCACAAATTTCTTTATGGCTTTGGCATTGCTTGGAGGTGCAGGGTCGTTGGTTTGAACCAATATGGCAAGATCGTAATGAGCTGTATTTTGTTTGGGAGTATCGTATCTTTTTTTCGCAAAGTATTGGGAAGCAAAATAATGCATGCTCTCTTTATGTTCATATGAAATTTCAGATTCTGAAATGGCCCTGATGTTCTTAATGTTCCATTTAGTTGTAAAATTGAATTTTACACGCAAGAACGGGATCTGGAAATATCGATGGAACATCGCGCTCAACTCTGTGTACTTTTGCGCTACATTTTGACCAAAATAAATACTGAGCGTAAATTCCTGGGATTTGATATTTTTAAGGCTTTTCTGGATCAGGTCATCGAAATCTTCAAATACGATTTTTACCAGTTTTGGTTCCCGCAGATCTACGAGATTTGTAACCGTAGGAATCGCAAGATGTCCCCGGGCTTCCGCTAAAAGCGAAACATAATATCCCTGAGACTGGTATGAATAATCCTTGCAAAGGTTAAAAATTCGTGCCTTTTTAATTTGTGCATATTTAGGATTGGTGAGATATTCCTGGGAAGATACTATTGAAATATTATCTACCGGAATATGCCAGTTTTCAGGTTTATTAACCACTATTATTTTATCCATTAGAAGTATTAAAAGTTATCGAATTTAGCTGAAATTTTAATTGCATTCCTGAAAACTTTAAATCAAATTAATTTTCTTCTTAAATGCAATAACAAAATAACAACAGAAAATGATATGTTGATAATTCGTGTTTCTGCCAATGACATTTCAGAAGTTTAAAAATTTGCAAAATAAGTCAAACCTTATTTTAGGTTATTCCGAAGGTTTCATTATTTATTCTTATTTTCGGCCTGAATCAGAATTGACAGAAATATGAAACTTATAACCACTTTTAATGTTCTTTTACTTGTAACCTTTGCTGCCCATGCACAAAATCCGGAAGCAGAACTTTTTGAAAAAGCAAGAGCTATTCACGAGAAAGTCATTACAATTGACACTCACAATGATATAAATATAAGCAATTTTACAGACTCCCTTAATTATACAATGAATTTAAACACCCAGGTGAATATTCCTAAAATGGAAGTAGGGGCTATGGATGTTGGCTGGTTTATTGTTTATACCGGCCAGGGCGAACTCAATGCGGAAGCATATAAAAGTGCGTACGAAAATGCAATGTCCAAGTTTGAGGCTATCCACAAATTGGTGAATGAATTTGCACCGGAAAAAATTGGTTTGGCCACAACATCTCAGGAAGTTAGGAAACTGGTGAACGATGGCAAATTGGTTGCGATGATTGGCGTTGAAAACGCTTATCCAATTGGAGAAGATCTTGAAAATATAGAAAAATTCTATAACCTGGGCGCGCGTTATATGTCATTGTCTCATAACGGACACAGCCAGTTGAGCGATTCCAACACCGGCGAAGAAAATAATGAATGGTTACATAACGGATTAAGTGAACTTGGGAAAAAGGCCGTTGTAGAAATGAACCGTTTGGGAATGATGATAGATGTTTCGCATCCGTCAAAAGAAGCTATTAAACAAATGTTTGAGCTCTCAAAAGCACCGCTTATTGCCTCCCATTCTTCAGCCCGTGCGCTTTGTAATCACAGTAGGAATCTGGACGATGAACTTTTATTGCTTTTTAAAGAACACGGCGGAGTGGTACAAACTGTTGCCCTTAATGAATATTTAAATGCCGAAAAATACAATGCCTTTAATACAGCTCAAACCGAGATTTATAAAAGCCTGGGAAATAAAATGGAGTTTGAAGTATTATCCCATGACAGCATAAGAAACTTAAGTGAAGATTTACGCAAGGCCTATGATGAAGGATTTGAAAAGGTGACAGAAGCTGCCGCTCCGGAAATTGAAATCCTGAAAAAAGATATTCCTCCGGTTAACGTAACCGATTTTGTAGATCACATAGATTATATGGTGAATTTAATAGGAATTGATCACGTGGGAATAAGCTCCGATTTTGATGGTGGCGGAGGAATTGAAGGTTGGAAAGATGCTTCTGAAACCTTTAATGTCACATTGGAACTTGTGAAACGCGGTTATACCGAAGAAGAAATAGCCAAATTATGGGGAGAGAATCTCCTAAGGGTTTTGGATGAAGTACAGGCTGTTGCAGAAGGACTTCAGAAAGTATAAATTTTTTACTGAATTATTTAAAATAGATTATTAAACATTCATGCATTTGTGGCTTAACCATTTCAATGTGGATTTTTTAAGCCACTAATGCACGAATAATTTTATAAAACCTTCATTTTGAATACCAATTTTTAAACCAAAACTTTTTCCTCTTTTTCACTTTCCACTTTCTACTACATCAACAGGATAAAGCTTCTTACAACCTAGTTAATTGTAAATGAACATTATAAATATTCATCAAGTGAAATTTGAAGAATATTTCCGGGTTCATGATTTCCTTCATTTGAAATATATAATTTTCCTTCTTTGCTGAAGCTCATTCCTTCTGCCTGCCTGAATTGCTCTTCCTTAAAAACATAAAGTTTTAGGAGTTTTCCGGTGGGATCCAGGATCAGCAATTTTGGCCTTTTTGCTTCCAGAACATAGATATTCCCGGTTAGCGGATGAATTCCAATCTCAGTAGGACGAAGTATCTTATCAGATTTTTTAACTTCCAGAATATCAAAAACAGTGTCGTTAAAATTAATGTTAAACACAGGTTCGGACTTTAATTGTTTTGTACTCAAATCAAAGGCAAAAATGGGCTTAAATTCGTCCTTGTCCATATCCTTAATATTGAGCAGCAACCTATTATTTTTCTTATCATAGCACAAACCTTCAAAATTGTATTTTCCTTTTAGTGGGATTGTATGTTTTATGGCAGGCGCTGTTTGGTTCTCGAAGTCATTTACCTCAAAAATACTCCCGTCACTTCTTAAAACATAAGCCGTTGTACCTACTAAAGCAATTCCTTCATAATCCCCGGAATCTCCAAATTCAATTTTCTGTTCTATTTTTGAAGTATTCAAATTATAAATAAATATAATCCCGTCTTCATCCTGTATGCAGGCCATCCTGTTATTATCCATCGTAGCAATTCCCGAAATTTCATTTAATATATCCGGCAGCTCCCATTTTTTTACAACTTTAACCAATTGAGCTCCGGGCATTGACCTGGCGGG
>JBDNHN010000005.1:0-8207 GCA_041688725.1 Gillisia sp. | reverse complement strand
GATAATGACAGCAGCGACGCCACTATCTCCTGTTGAATAGTCGCTGGACTATTAACGAAAAAATCCCTAAAATCTGAAGGTATCATATCTATATAGTTTTACACAAATATAAGACATATTCATCTTAGAACACAGCTATTAAAATTTAAAAAAAAACCTGATTATAATTCGTCCAACATCAAATTCAGGGTGACATCTATATTATCTATGGTAGCAATGGAATAAGGACAGGTTTCGTGAGCATCGTTCACCAGTTCTTCAGCTGTTTCAACATCAACTCCCGGGAGATAGGCATCTAAAATAACCGAGATTTCCAAATCACCTTCTTCGGCATTTCCAATCCGCACGGTTGCTGTGACATTAAAATCGCCCAGATCTACCTTTTGTTCTTTCGCAACTTCCTCTAAAGCACCTGCAAAAGAGGCTGAGTATCCTGCTGCAAAGAGCTGTTCGGCATTGGTGAAATTTTCGCCTTTCCCGCCTAAAGTTTTGGGAGAACTCAATTTCATATCTATAATACCATCCTCACTATTTACGTGGCCTTCCCCGCCTCCGGTTGTTGTAGCTTTGGCTTTGTACAATGTTTTCATCTTATTAATTTTTGATTAACTTTATATAATTTTGAAGATACCAACTTAAGGAGTCACATCCAAAATCATTTCATAAATTTGTTGTAAATAATTTTTTGATATTGTCCAAAACCACCCATAAATCGGCATTAAATAAATCGGAAAGCACGCCTGCTTCGCCACATATCAATGCTGCGTCAGCCGGAAAAATAAAAGCCTTCAGAAAAAAGCAGTTAACAGATCAGGAACTTAAAGATCATCTTCTTGCCGGAAATAAAACTGCCCTTAGCCGCGGAATCACCTTAGTTGAAAGTAATCAATCAGATCACCAAAAGAGAGCCGAAAAACTAGTGGAAGCTTGTTTGCCTTACGCGCATAAATCTATACGAATTGGTATTACCGGAGTTCCCGGAGTAGGAAAAAGCACTTTTATTGAAGCTTTTGGAAGTTATCTTGTAAAGCAGGGAAAAAAAGTGGCGGTGCTGGCAGTAGATCCTACCAGTACGATATCACGCGGAAGTATTTTAGGTGATAAAACCAGGATGGAGAATTTGGTGACCGAAGAAAATGCCTTTATTCGCCCCTCCCCTTCCGGAGAATCTTTGGGCGGGGTTGCCAGGAAAACAAGGGAAAGTATCATTCTTTGTGAAGCTGCAGGTTTTGATGTCATCCTTATCGAAACCGTGGGTGTTGGGCAAAGTGAAACTACCGTGCACAGCATGACCGATTTTTTCCTGTTGCTGAAATTGGCCGGTGCCGGGGATGAATTGCAGGGAATTAAAAGAGGAATTATTGAAATGGCCGATGCCATTGTGATCAATAAAGCCGATGGTGAAAATCTAAAGTCCGCCAAAATGGCAAGATTGGAGTTTAAGAGGGCACTCCACTTATATCCGCCAAAACCAAGCGACTGGCAGCCAAAAATATTGTTGTGCAGTGCTCTGGACCAAACCGGGATTTCAGAAATTTGGGAATTGATCCAGGAATATCAAAGCGCGGTAAAAAAGAATGATTATTTTAATAAGAACCGTCGCGAACAAAATAAATTCTGGTTATTACAAACCATCGACGAGCATTTAAAGAACAGGTTTTATCAGGATCCGAAGATCAAAAAAGCAGTGCAGGAACAATTAACCGCGATTGAAAATAACGAAACTACCCCGTTTATAGCGGCTGCTTACCTTTTGAAATTGTCCAAAACCCTATAAAAATTCAGTTTTATACCAATCTATTTGTAATTTCAGTCCTTCCTTTAAGCTAGTGGACGGGTTGTATCCCAGAAGTTTTCTGGCCTTATCTATATTGGCAAGGGTGCGAAGTTGATCCCCGGGCCTTTCGGAAATAATTTCCATACCTATTTTTATTCCCAGCAGTTCTTCAACATACGCTATTCCCTGCTGCGTGGTGTGTTCTTCTTCGGTTCCCAAATTGATGATCTCTCCGTTTAATTCCTCGTGCTTCTGAACTGCCTTAAAGATCCCATCGATGATATCTCCTACAAAAGTAAAGCTGCGAAGATGTTTTTCGCTTCCTTCAAAAAGAGTAAAAACTTCGTTTTTAAAAGCGCATGCAATCAATTTTGTATATAATTTTTCAGGGCGTTCACGCGGGCCATAAACCGAATACAACCTTAACGAACTCGCTTTAAGGCGGTTTGCCCTGCTCTCTGCCAGAACCAGTTGTTCTGCTGCCAATTTTGTCACTCCATACCAGGATGCCGGCTTGGGAACTTCGGTTTCAGGAAAAGTAGCTTCCAATCCGTAGATAGAAGAGGTCCCGATATTAAAAAAATGTTTGAGGTTTTTATTTTGCTTCGCAAAAATCAGCAGATTTTGCGTAGCGATAATATTATTTGTCAGGTATTCCTCAAAAGTGCTGGAGGAAGAAATGCCCGGCTGGGCGGCAAAATGAATGATAAGATCTAAATCTAAGGGTAAATTTTCATACCCGGACATTTCCCGCAAGTCTATTTTGAGAATTTGTATCCCTTTTCCCGCCAGGACCTCCGCGTTGCACTTTTTTAAAGAAACATCGTAATAATCGGAAAAATTATCAACCCCAATTACATGGTGACCTTCCTTTTGAAGCCGTTCAGCCATATGTGATCCTATAAATCCGGCTGCTCCGGTAACCAATACTTTCATCTGTTTATTATTTTTTTAATCAGGACTGCCGATTACAATCGGTAGCTACAATTTTTATGAAATGGATCCCGGTTTCAATTGGGATCCACCCTTGCAGGTTGACGCAAAATTACGACCATTCTGTAAATTTCAATGTTTTTTCAGCTTATAATGATTTATGACCTGGAATTTATATTTATTGGTACATTTGCAATGAATATCTAAATGCTCTATGGATTACGAATTTACGATTATTGTCCCGCTTTATAATGAAGAAGAAAACCTGATAAGGGTAGAGCAGGAATTGAAAAAATATTTAAACGTCGCCCATAAAAGAACCCGTATTCTTTTTGTGAATGATGGTTCCTCTGATAAAAGTTTAGCCCTGATCGAAGACATCTGTAAACGAAACACAGCATTTAATTACATCTCTTTTGAACAAAATCAAGGTTTGAGCGCCGCCATAAAAGCAGGTTTCGATCATTCCACAACTCCACTGATAGGTTACATAGATTCCGACCTGCAAACCGATCCTGAAGATTTCAACCTTTTGCTGGAACATATTGTAGAATTTGACCTGGTAACCGGGGTGAGAACCAACAGGAAAGATTCTTTTAAGAAGAATATATCTTCCACCGTTGCCAACCTGATAAGGAAAAGCTTTACTCAGGATGGAATGGACGATACCGGCTGCCCTTTAAAGGTTATAAAAGCCGATTACGCCAAACGGATCCCAATGTTTAAAGGCCTTCACCGGTTTTTACCTGCTATGATCCTGTTGCAAAAAGGAAAAATAAAACAAATTCCTGTACGCCATTACCCCAGGACTGCTGGCACTCCCAAGTTTTTTATTCTGAACAGACTTGCAGGCCCATTGGTAGACTGCTTTGCTTATCTCTGGATGAGAAGAAGCTACATCAACTATAAAGTGATCCAAAAAGATGAGTAGCTGGCAAATTTACAGCATTGGATTTGCCGCACAAATATTGTTTTCCGGAAGGCTTTTCATACAGTGGTTTATTTCTGAAAAAAGCAAGAAAGTATTAACCCCTTCGGTGTTTTGGAAACTGAGTTTAATCGCCTCTTTTTTGCTCTTTGTTTATGGCTATTTAAGAAATGATTTTTCTATCATGCTCGGCCAGTCAATTACGTATTTCATCTATATCCGAAATCTGCAATTACAAGGCGAATGGAACAAACTCCATAAGTTTTTCAGGATCTTTTTGTACTTTTTCCCGGTGCTGATAATTATTTATTCCTATAACAACAATACCTACGACATACAAAAGTTGCTCTTTAATGAAGCCATTCCCTTATGGTTATTGATATTGGGATCTACCGCACAAATTATTTTCAACCTTCGGTTTATCTATCAATGGATATATTCCGAAAGAATGAAGGAATCTGTTCTACCTCTCGGATTTTGGTTTCTCAGTCTTATAGGATCAACGATGATTTTGGTTTATGCTATTATTAGAAAAGATCCAGTCTTATTTGTCGGTCATATTATGGGAATTTTGATCTATACAAGAAACATCATTTTAAGCCGAAAATATGCCAAATTATAATTCTAAAAATTTACCTTATTTCCCCCTGTTGATTGTTTTAGGATCATTGATCTTTCTCGCAAATCTGGACGCTTTGTTTGTCAACATTATGGAGGCCCGAAATTTTATAACCGCACGGGAAATGCTCACTCATAACAACTGGATTCTCACTACCATGAACGAGCTTCCACGTTATGAAAAACCGCCTTTACCCACCTGGTTAACTGCAATTTCTGCCTGGCTTTTCGGAATTCAAAACCTTTTTGCTTATAGATTGCCAGCCGCGTTGAGCGCACTTATGCTAGTTCTTATTTTTTATAAACTTCAATTAAAGCTAAACATACACAGATCCCTGGCCTTTGGGGCAGCCATAATTTTAATGACTTCCTTTTTCATCTTCACTTTGGGAAGGGAAGGTCAATGGGATATTTTCACTCATAGTTTTATGTTGGGCTGCTGCTATTTTTTTGTGCTAATGTTTACCTCCGCCAAACACCAAAGATCTTATGCCATAATTGCCGGTTTATTTTTTGGCGCCTCCCTCTTAAGCAAAGGCCCGGTATCATTATACGCCCTGTTTATCCCATTTTTAATAAGCTATTCAGTTATTTATAAAATTAAAGAACTTGGCTCCAAATGGAAGCTTCTGGCAATTTTTATCGGGGTAGGATTAATCATTGGAACCTGGTGGACAATTATTGTTCATCATTTTGATGCCCAAGCTTTTAATGAAATAGCCAAACAGGAGAGTGGTCGCTGGTTAAATTACAATGTACGTCCTATCTGGTATTATTGGAATTTCTTTATCCAAAGTGGCATCTGGACAATTCCTGCAATGATAGGCTTGTTTTACCCGTATTTAAAATCCAGGGTTTCCAACCTTAAAGCCTACAAGTTTTACTTGCTCTGGACCCTGATCACGGTAGTTTTATTATCTATAATTCCCGAAAAGAAAAGTCGGTATTTACTTCCTGCCATAATTCCGTTGGCTGTGACAACCGCTTTCTACGTGGAATACGTCATTAAAAACTTTAAACTGAAGTTAACCAAATTAGAGCTGTTTCCCATTTACCTCAATTTTATCCTGTTAACATTAATCGCACTCGCGGCACCTTTTGTTTTTTATTACGTTTTTGGAGAAGAGTTATGGGAAATGAGAACTTTGTTCATATTATTCAGCGTATTTTTTATTCTGTTGGGTTTCGGATTTACCTATGCCTTGCTTAGATCCCGCATAAAATTGCTGTTCGCGCTTCAGGCAACAATGATGATGCTTATATTAATCCTGGGATTTCCTTTCTTGAAATTGATCAGCCCCACGCTAAATACTCCCAATGTCGCCGATCTAAAAGCCTATGAAATGGCTGAAAATATTCAAATTTACGAGGTGAGCGGAATGCTTCCGGAATTAATTTGGGCCTTTGGGGAGCCTATCCCAATGATTAATACCGAAAAAGAGATTGACCCACAGGTGGGAAATGAATTTGGTATCCTTGTCTCAGAAGAAGCTAGTCCAAATTGGAAAGCTCCTTTCAAAAACTACACTTTGAAATATATAGACGAATACAATCTGAACCCGGCCATTTCTAAAAGCAAAAATTCCAGATTGATTCGAAGTTTTTATATTGCCACTAAAAATTTACCTTGAATTTTTCGGCTAGGAACGAATGTAATACGTAGAAAAGATAGCCTAGAATTGTTCCTATCAACATTCCGGTTACAACGTCTAAAGGATAATGTACGCCAACATAAATGCGGCTATAAGAAACTATTGCCGCCCAAATAAGCATCAAATAAGGCAATTTGGGATAATTCCTTTTCAAGAGCAACCCAACAAATATTGCCAATCCGGTAGAACTTGATGCATGGGCAGAAAAATACCCAAACCGGCCGCAACGTTCAGCGATATATCGCGCATATTCCATGACTCCTTCCTGTCTGCAAGGCCTGGGCCGCTCAAATCCATGTTTAAAAACATTTGCCAATTGGTCTGAAGCCGCAATTAACAACGCGATTACAATTGCGGTGATCAATGTTCCTTTAGCCCCGAATTTTCTAAATATCAGATATAACAGGAATACATATAAAGGGATCCAGGTCCATTTATAGGTGATCACTAACCAAAACGGATCCCAGAAAGGAATTCCTAAATTGTTTAGGAACAGGTATAATTCTTTGTCCCATTCAATAATTTGTTCCATATTATATATTAATCATCGTATCGTGAAACCTCGCGGTCGTAAAATTCACTTGCCTGAGTGATTAGATCTTCTGCCTGGGTGGCCAGTTCTTTTTCGTCATTTGAATCAAAATCCTCTAACCACTCCACATCATCGTTTTCAAGGTTGATTATAAATCGGGGATATTCAGTATGAATTACGAAAATAGCATCGGGATAATCGGTGTTATCGCCTAAAAGGAATTTTGGAAAGTCCATAGTATCAAATTTTGTTATTATTTATTTAAAAAAATGCTGTTATAATTTCAATGCCATAAAATTGGCAACAAGTTCTAAATTTCGGTATTACTGAAGGATCTTTGCTCAAAGTCAAATTTATCCTTTAAGATAAGTTTCCTGCTCAAATAGTTAAACCGAAAATACAACATTACCGCCGAAGCCGTTAACCCGGCAAAAAGCCCTAACCAGATCCCTATGGAACCCAGGTGTTCGGCTTTTCCAAAGTAAATGGAAATTGGAAAACCTATGATCCAGTATGCGATAAAACAAATAAGGGTAGGGAATTTTACGTCTTGTAATCCGCGTAAAGCACCTAAGATCACCACTTGTAAACCATCACTTAACTGAAACAATGCGGCAATAATAAGCAATTGTGCTGCAAGGACTATCACCTCAACATTGTCTATGTAAATGGTAGGCAACCAATTTTTCATGAGGATAAACCCAATTGCAAAAACTGCTTCAATTAAAAATACCAGTAAAAAAGTGGAAAATGCGATTCGTCTTAGATCTGAATAATTTTTCAATCCCTTTTGATTTCCAACCCGAATGGTTGCAGTAACACCCAGCCCCACGGCGATCATAAATGTCATTGAAGCCAGGTTGAGCGCTATTTGGTTTGCTGCCTGCGGATTGGTTCCCAATGTTCCCGCCAGAAAAACAGTTCCGGCAAAGATAGCCACTTCAAAAAACATTTGTAAAGCGGAAGGAAATCCCAGGGCCAACAGGCGTTTAAAAATAGCCGTTTTAAATAATTCCTTCTTGGTCCAAATAAAATACCCCTTGAATTTCTTTTTTCTGCGAAGGATCTCCCAAATAAACCAAAGCATAAAGAACCGGGAAATCAAAGTTCCAATGGCGGCTCCTTTAAGTTCTAATCTTGGAAAGATCCAGATCCCATAAATCAATAAATAATTAAATACCACATTTACCACATTCGCGATTAAAGTGGCGTACATGGCATATTTGGTTTGGGAAAGCCCGTCGGCAAACTGTTTGTAGGCCTGGAAGATCATAAGCGGGATCATGGAAAATGCCACGATCTCAAGATATGGGATGGCAAGTTCTACCACCTCCGGTGGCTGATCCAGATAATATAAAATTGGTTTTGCCAGCAGTAGCAGCAGGAACAACAAGATCCCGTTCACCGCGCATAAAATAATGCCATGGTGAAAATAGCTCCTTCCTTCCTCAATATTGGAAGCGCCATTTGCTTCTGCGATTAATGGGGTTATCGCGAAGGAAAATCCGATACCCAAGGATAAGGCGATAAACACCAGACTATTTCCCAGGGAAACTGCGGCCAGGGGGGCAGCGCCCAACTGGCCAATCATAATATTATCCACAAAACCCACCAAAACATGGCCTAACTGCCCCATCATAACAGGGAAAGCGATGCTTAAATTGGTATTGAATTCTTTGGTATAGGCAGATAATTGCAAATCGTAATTTTTGAAGAGCAAAGATAACAGGTTTTGCGTGTCAAGGAATTGAAATCGATTTTAATTTC
>JBDNHN010000031.1:0-3503 GCA_041688725.1 Gillisia sp. | reverse complement strand
TATTGGGTGCTGGTGGGCGTGAACACGCTTTTGCTTACAAAATTTTAGAGAGTAAACATTGCCAAAAACTTTATGTAGCACCGGGAAATGCAGGGACCGCTCAAATTGCCAAAAACATCGATTTAAAGGTAACTGATTTTGAAGCTATCAAGGCTTTTGTATTAAAAGAAAATATCAATATGGTGGTAGTGGGGCCGGAAGATCCTCTTGTCCTGGGAATTTACAATTTCTTCACCGAAGACCCACAGCTTGAAGATGTTGCGTTAATAGGGCCTTCCGAACGCGGTGCTTTGTTGGAAGGAAGTAAAGAGCGCGCCAAGGAATTTATGTATCTGCACAACATTCCAACTGCATCTTATGAATGTTTTACAGCAATAAGTTTAAACGCAGGGAAGGCTTTTTTGGAAACCCTGAAACCTCCCTATGTTTTAAAAGCAGATGGCCTGGCTGGTGGCAAGGGTGTTTTGATTATTGACGACTTAACCGAAGCCCAGGAAGAACTCGGGCATATGTTGCTGGATAAAAAGTTTGGAGATGCCGGGAGAAAAGTGGTGATAGAAGAATTTTTGGACGGAATTGAGTTGAGTGTTTTTGTGTTAACCGATGGGAAAAACTATAAGATCCTTCCAACAGCCAAAGATTATAAACGAATTGGCGAAGGAAATACCGGCCTTAACACCGGTGGGATGGGCGCCATTTCACCCGTGCCCTTCGCTGACAAGGAGCTGATGGATAAAATTGAGGAACGCATCGTAAAGCCAACAATTAAAGGTTTACAAGAAGAAAAGATTGACTACAAAGGTTTTGTTTTTATAGGAATTATAAAAGTAGGGAATGAACCCTATGTTATTGAATACAACGTACGGATGGGTGATCCCGAAACCGAAGTTGTTTTACCAAGGATAAAATCTGATTTTGTGGAACTGCTGATAAAAGTATCACAGCAGAAATTAAACAAAGCCACTCTGGAAATTGATGATCAAAGTGCGGTAACAGTGATGTTGACATCCGGAGGTTATCCCGAAGATTACGAGAAAGGAAAGGAAATTACCGGGATTGATGCCGTAGATGGATCTATAATTTTTCACGCCGGAACGGCCGAAAAAGACGGGAAAATTATAACAAATGGGGGCCGGGTAATTGCGGTTACTTCTATGGGGAAAGATTACAAAGAGGCACTAAAAAAATCTTATCAAAATATAGAAAAGCTACATTTTGATAAGATGTATTATAGAAAGGATTTAGGATTTGATCTATCCTAAGAACGAATGTGCGGTAGAATCGCGGTCTTCTTCGTTATTATCATTGTATTTTTTAAGTTGCATCATCCAATATATAAAGGCTGAAAAGCCAATAACAAATAAAACCCAATTTATAATATTGGCCGCAAACCAGGAGGTTAATTGCAGTTCCCTAAGGACATTGAAAGGAATAAACAAAATCTCTTCAAAAAGCCAGGCAATACCTTCAAATATTTCTTTCATTGTATAACTTTGTTTAATTAAGTCACAAAAATATAAAAAACAATAATGCTAACAAGCTTTTTTAGCAAATCAAAACCTATTAATTTTATTGCTGTCATTTTATTTATGGCGGTATTTTTTATAATAGCCAATTTTCATGAAGTGTTCTCTTCCTTTAGTTTTTTACTTTTGGCGGAAAAAATTGGGGTGCTCTTAGCCTTTTTGCTCAGTGTTGTAGTCCTGGACTTCATTACAAAAAAGAACGATCTCACCCTTCGCAGTGCCTATAAGATTATAGTTTTCGCAGTGTTTTCAGTTTCATTTTGGGCCATTCTAAAGGATAATCAAATCATAGTAGCCAACTTTTGCGTTTTACTTGCCCTGAGAAGAATAATAAGTCTGAAAACACAAAAGGAAATTTCTAAAAAGATTTTTGATGCAACATTTTGGGTATGTATTGCTTCCCTCTTTTATTTTTGGGCCTCTTTGTTTTTAATCATTGTTTACATTGGAATCTTGTTGCAGGCAGCCAATTATTTTAAAAACTTGTTAATCCCCATAATTGCATTTTTTGCCGTTTTTTCCCTTGTCACAGGCTTTAATCTTATTTTTAATGGCCAATTTTACACTTTTTCGGCCTGGTATCAGGAAAGCAGTTTCAAGTTTGAGCATTATCAAAATCTTAAATTATTAATCCCGTTAAGCATAATTTTAGCATTGGCTTTATGGACACTTTTCTATTATATCAAATTGATTAAAAATGCCAATATCAATTCGCGTCCAACTTACTTTTTGGTTTTTCTCACGTTAATAGTTTCCATTGGAGTGAGCATTTTTTCTCCTGTAAAAAACGGGAGTGAATTGCTCTTCTTTTTTGTGCCCCTATCTATAATCGTCTCCAATTATTTTGAAAGTAAACAGGAACGGATTTTTAAGGAAATTCTTTTGATTGGTCTTATTTTAATGCCGATTTTGATCCCCATTTTCTTTTGAAAGTTAGAATTTGAGCTATTGAGTTAAGTAAAATTGTGTATTTCTATTTTTAAAAAGTGGCGGATTTATCTCTTAGTGCTGTAAAAAAAGAGTAAAAATTAGTTCATCCCAGTCATTCCCTTCAAATATTGATTCTGAAGATCATAAATAAAAGCTTAAATTATAAGCAGATATAATTTATTCAGGATGGAAAAATTCGAATTAAACAGGATTGAGGAAGAATTAAAAAAACGCCTCAACAGTCCTTATGAATGGGGGAGAAAGCAAAATGATGTTTGGGATAAGAAATCGAATTTCATCTATGAAATTAAAGATTATGAAACTTTGAGATTAAAAATTTCTGAAGCTTCCGAAAACAGTGATCCCAATAAAAATGATTTTTTTAATTACAGTAGTAACCGATGGTTCAACTTTTGGAGCGCGATGGCATTGGAGCAGATTTTTACTGAGATAGAAGGTATTCAGGCCAACATTAATTCAAAAAACCGTCTGATTGATTTTAATTTCTTCGGAATTGATTTTGACCATAAAACCAGTGTTTTTCCAATCGGGTTTGGCCAGAATCTGGAATTTGCGCAAAAACACCCCGAAAAACTGATCACCTGGTTATATAAAAATCAAAGCACACAACAACGGCAACACTTTGACAACAGATTGTTTCTTGTGGTTTATGCTAAAAACGGCCAATATTGGAAATTAAAGGCCGAAATTTCCTGGTTAAAGCTGATCATTGAAAAATATGTTGCTACTTTTGAAACTTCACAATTAAAAAGATTTGAATTTCATCCGGGAAAAACCACATTTTCTGATATTATCTGGGCAATTAAATGAATTATATAGGTTCTAAAAACAAACTGGCCAATTTTATAAAATCCAATGTGGAAGCGGTGGTTTCAGAGAATTTGAGCGATAAAGTATTCTGTGATCTCTTTGCCGGCACGGGCATCGTGGGCAGGAGTTTTAAAACTTCGGTAAAAACAGTGATCGCCAATGATGTGGAATTTTACAGTTATGTTTTGCTCCAAAACTATATTGGAAACCATCAAC
>JBDNHN010000270.1:0-1969 GCA_041688725.1 Gillisia sp. | reverse complement strand
GGCTTATTACATTTACGCGCTTTTTAATCGTTCTGATTCTGTTAGGTATTATAGCGTACCCCAAAAAGATGGTTATGGATGGTTTGATTTTTTTGGGACAGAAACCACCTTTATAGATTTTATTTCTTATCCATTTATAAATGGTTTAGGCTTTAGCTATGAAATGATGATGCTACTCTTTACCTGGATTGGTTTTATGGGTTTTGTGTTTGCATATTTGTTTTTTAAAGAAAATATTTCCCTGAATGTCACTGTTTTTAAACGGGTAGATTTACTTACGCTTATCCTCTTTTTGCCCAATATGCATTTTTGGACTGCTTCCCTGGGAAAAGGATCACTTATATTTCTTGGGTTGATGCTGTTTGCTTATTCTATTACCAAGGCTAAATCCAGGATCTTAGGTTTAGTCCTGGGTTCCCTGCTTGTATTTTATATTCGTCCGCACATCTTTCTTTTGTTAGCCGTCGGTACTTTGATCGGCTTTATGACCGGGAAGGAAAAAATCGCCTGGAAAACGAAACTGACTGTGTGTGGCGTAATTCTGGCCGGGTTGTTTTTAGTTCAAGATCAAATATTAGCAGTTGTTAATCTAACTAATTCCCAGAATTTAATTGCAGATTTTATTCAGTTTACATCCACCCGTTCGGAAGCTTTGGGCTCTTCAGGTTCTGGTGTGAATATGGCTGGATATTCCCTTCCTGAAAAGATCTTTACCTTTTGGTTCAGGCCACTGTTTTTTGATGCACCGGGGATTTTAGGGGTGATTGTTTCTATAGAAAATGCAATCTATCTTTTGCTCTTCCTTAAAATAGTAAGGATGAATTTCTTTAAATTCATCCTGAATGCACCTGTTAATGTGAAAATGAGTTTAGTCCTATTTTTAATGACCTCTTTTGCAATGACCTTTGTTATGTCAAATTTGGGGATTATCATCAGGCAAAAATCTATGATCATGTATTTTCTCTTTTTTGTAATTTATTACTTTCTGGCACACGAGAAAAGCCGCTCACTTGGGTTGAAAATTAAGTCCTTTTCGCATTCAAATGAAAGGTTTCCCCAGGCAGCTTAATGGGATAAGCTCCTATTGAATGCAGCATTTGTAAGACAGGCTAAAAATAATGTTTACTTTTGTGGCTGTTTCTTAAAAACTAATATGCACAAACTCATCCGCATCACCACCATTCCTTTATCCCTTGAAAAACTCCTGGAAGGGCAATTGACTTTTCTGGATCAATACTTTGAGGTAATAGCGATTTCTGCAGAGAAAGAGCGTTTGGAAAAGTATGGCCGGGATAATAAGGTGAACACCTTTTGTGTGGAATTGACCCGCGAGATCACTCCTTTGAAAGATTTAAAAGCGGTTTTTAATTTATATCAGTATTTCAAAAAGGAGAAACCTTTAATTGTTCATACCCATACCCCAAAAGCGGGGATCGCGGGAATGCTTGCGGCGAAATTAGCGGGTGTGCCTGTCAGGTTACATACAGTTGCAGGCCTTCCACTCATGGAAACCACAGGTTCAAAAAGAAAGATTCTGAATTTTGTCGAAAAACTCACTTATACCCTTGCCACAAAAGTATACCCGAATTCCAAAGGTTTATATGATATTATTCTGAAGGAAAGATTTGCTTCTCCCTCAAAATTGAAAGTTTTGGGCAAAGGCAGCTCAAATGGCATTGATACCACATATTTTGATCCTTCAAAATATTCGGAAGAATTTAAAATAAAATTGAAGCAGGAACTCAATATTCCGGACGCAAATTTGGTGTTTGTTTTTATTGGCCGACTGGTTTCAGAAAAGGGGATTAATGAACTGATAAAGGCTTTCAGCAAACTTCACCAATCAAATCCGGATTGTAACCTGCTCTTGGTTGGCCCTTTTGAACAGGAATTAGGTCCTTTAAAGCCGGAAACTCTCGATATCATCCAAACTCATCCGGGAATTATTTTAGTGGGTTACCAGCAAGAT
>JBDNHN010000004.1:0-3900 GCA_041688725.1 Gillisia sp. | reverse complement strand
TTGAAACCAGATCGGGATAAATTTGATAAGTATCGATACCTTCAAATTGAACTTTCTGGTCATAATCGTAAACCGCATGTGGTGCATTACAAGATGTAATTAATAAAAAAAGGAAGAGAGATTTGAAAATTTTCATCTGATTAAAATTTTAATACTCAATAATATTCGTCCTATATAAAATCACCTGTTCCAATTACTATCGGAACAGGTGATTTATGATCTTTTATAGATAAACATTCTGAGATTTTTATTAAAGTTAATTAAAAATCAGTCCACGAAAATCCTGATTAACAATATTTAAACAGGAACTTTATTCAACATTTCCCAAAGTTTGTCTTTTAATTCAATTAAACCTTGATTTGCAACCGCCGAAATAAATAAATATGGAGCTTCTAAATTTTTATCCAGCGCTTCTTTTAATTCCGATTTCAGTTCCTCATCCAGCATATCGCATTTGGAGATCGCGACAAGCCTTTCCTTATCCAATAATTCCGGGTTATAACGCCTAAGTTCATCAAGCAAAATTTCGTATTGTTTGACAATATCCGGTGCATCCGCGGGAATTAAAAATAACAGTGTAGAATTTCGTTCGATATGTCGCAGAAATCTATGACCAATGCCTTTGCCTTCTGCAGCACCTTCAATTATTCCAGGAATATCAGCAACTACGAATGTTTTATATTCGCGATACTCCACAATTCCAAGATTAGGCTTTAATGTGGTAAACTCGTAATCGGCAATTTTAGGTTTTGCAGCTGTAATTACAGATAGCAAGGTGGATTTTCCTGCGTTTGGAAATCCAACCAAACCAACATCTGCCAATAACTTAAGTTCTAAAGTTATATCCAATTCCAGTCCGTCCATCCCTGGTTGGGCATAGCGCGGAGTTTGATTTGTAGATGATTTAAAATGCCAGTTACCCTGACCGCCCATACCGCCTTCGGCAATAATAACTTCCTGCTCATCGTCAGTAACCTCGTAAATCACTTCCATAGTCTCGGTATCGCGAATTACCGTTCCCAAAGGAACTTCAATATATTGATCGGCACCATCGGCACCAGAACTACGTTGCTTACTTCCATGTAAACCGTGATCGGCTTTGATATGTCGTTTAAATTTTAAATGCAATAAAGTCCAAAGGTTTTTATTTCCTTTCATAATTATATGCCCGCCACGACCTCCATCTCCGCCATCCGGACCTCCTTTAGCTATATATTTTTCCCTTCGCAAATGGGCAGACCCCTGCCCTCCTTTTCCAGATGAAATATGCATCTTAACATAGTCCACAAAATTCCCTTCAGTCATTTCTATCCTTTCTATCCTTTTATCGTTTCTTTTCTCGTTAAAAAAAAACGAACTTCTTAATTATTAATCTTTCTCCAAATTTCGAACCACAAAAGTTTGAAATTGACAAAATTTTGTAACAGCATTAAATTTGCAGCTTAATTTTGCCACAAATAATATGTTTATAATGAGTCTATTACCTCACTGATACGGTTGCTGATCTCCTCTATAGAGCCAACACCTTTAACACCATAATATTTTCCCTGCTTTTCGTAAAAACCCTTTAAAATAGACGTTTCATCGTAATAAACCCTGATCCTTTTACGGATAATGGTTTCATCTGCATCATCCGGTCTTCCGGATGTTTTTCCGCGTTCCAATAATCTTTTTACCAAAACCTCATCATCAACTTCCAAAGCGATCATCCCTGTCACATCGGTATTTTTTTCAGCCAACAAGTCAGATAAAGCTTTAGCCTGCGCCACAGTTCTTGGAAAACCATCAAAAATAAAACCATTAGCACCGAGATTTTTATCCAATTCTGCTCCCAACATCTTAATAGTTACATCATCTGGAACTAATTGACCTTTATCCATAAAAGATTTTGCGTGCAGCCCCAGTTCGGTTTGATTTTTAATGTTATACCTAAAAACATCTCCTGTAGAAATATGAACAAGATTGTATTTAACTTTTAAAACGTCAGCCTGAGTTCCTTTCCCCGCACCCGGAGGGCCAAATAATACCAAATTTTTCATGTCCTGTTTTTTAAGTTTATATACCTGGGGTAGATTTCGGCCAAGGCCATCGTAATCCAACCCATACCCAACGATAAAATCGTTTGGTATTTCAAGTCCAATATATTCTACATTATAATCCTTTTGGTAGGCTTCAGGTTTAAAAAAGAGGGTTACCGTTTTATAATCAGCTACATTCTTAGATTTTAAGATCCTGTCAATCGCAGCCAGGGTATTTCCTGTGTCTACAATATCTTCAATCACTATTACATGCCTGTTTTCTAAAGACATGTTCAATCCCATCATAGTCTCAACCATTCCAGTTGAGGAAGTCCCTTGATAAGACCCCAGTTTCACAAAAGCTACCTCACAATCTCCTTCAAACCTTTTAATGATCTCAGAAGCAAACATAAATGCCCCATTTAGGATACCCAGAAAAACAGGAGTTTTATCCTTATAATCTCTATTAATTTGTTCTGATATTTTATCTATTGAGGCTGTTAACCTTTCTTCAGAAATAAAGGGCTCAAATCTTAAATCGTGTAATTGAATCAATACTTTTTATTTTAAGAGAGCAAAGATAAGGATTCTAAACAAGTTGCCGTTGGAACAAATCGATTGATTTATTTGGGAATTACTCGTTCAATCCATCTTAAAAAATTATTTTTGCTTAAACTACTTGAAAATTATGGTTAACTATTTTTCTTCAGATTTTAAATTAGGCATCCTAGGTGGCGGCCAGCTTGGAAAAATGCTGCTTTATGAAACCCGAAAGTACGACGTTCAGACTTTTGTAATGGACCCCAGTGATGAAGCTCCCTGTAAAATTGCGTCCAATTATTTTCAGCAAGGCGACCTGATGGATTATAAAACAGTGCTTGATTTTGGAAGAAAAGTAGATGTGCTTACCTTCGAAATTGAATCGGTGAATGTAGCAGCGCTAAAGCAACTGGAATCGGAAGGGATAAAAGTATATCCATCTTCAAAAACTTTGGGAAAAATTCAGGATAAGAGCATTCAAAAACAGTTTTTTACCGATAATAATATTCCAACGGCCACATTTTCTATTTTTAAATCTAAGTCCGAATTTTTAAATGCTTTAAATGAAGCTAAGTTGAAGTTACCATTGGTTTGGAAAAGCACTACAGGTGGATATGATGGCAGAGGTGTTATGGTTTTAAGATCTCAGAAAGATTTAAAGGAAATCCCCGAAGGAGCTTGCATTACCGAAGATATGATCCCTTTTAAAAATGAACTTGCAGTAATTGTCGCCCGAAACCCTTCCGGCCAAATGGTCACTTACCCTGTAGTTGAAATGGAATTTCATCCCCTCTCAAACCAGGTGGAATATGTTATTTGCCCCGCCAGGATTGATGACGCTGTTGCACAAAAAGCCCGAAAATTGGCAGAAACGGTCTCAGAAGCATTTGAGCATGTAGGACTACTGGCAGTAGAAATGTTCCAAACTAAAGATGATGAGCTCCTGGTAAACGAAGTAGCTCCAAGACCTCATAACAGTGGCCATTTCACTATAGAAGCAAGCTATACCAACCAATTTGAGCAGCATCTTCGGGCTATTCTGGATTTGCCTTTAGGAAATACCGAAAGTAAAGTAGGCGCGATAATGCTCAACCTTGCCGGAGAGGAAAATTATACAGGCCCTGCTATATACCAAAATATTGAAAAAATTTTACAAATGCCCGGGGTTACCCCTCACATTTACGGCAAAAAAATCACCCGCCCATTTAGAAAAATGGGGCACATTACTATCGTAAATAAGGATTTGAAGGTGGCCCATGAAATTGCGGAAAATGTTAAAAAAACCATTAAGGTTATAAGTAATAATTAAACGACCAAACCCTTGACAAAATGAGTAAAGTAG
>JBDNHN010000269.1:0-4949 GCA_041688725.1 Gillisia sp. | reverse complement strand
TTTAACTCCATAAATTTGAGCTTATTTTATGTAAAGATAACATTATTTGACAGTTCTGTCGGGAAAGGAATTTAAGGATTTTTATAGAATTCAACCAATTCTTCAACCTATTAAAAGCACAAAATACTTGAACTTCTCAAAGAATTCAAGAAAGAAGTGTTATTCCACCGCTTCTGTCACGAACCAATCTGCAGGCAGATATACGAATAAAAAAAATCCCAGCACTCCATCAGACTATTATTAGTGCAACTGCCTGCCGGCAAAGGCAGGTTAGCGGCTATGTTTTTTAACTTCATTTATTAGAAAATCTCAGGTTAATTGAACGTTAATTCCGGATAAAATTCAAAATTATCCGCTAATTGAATTACTGATTTTTTTCAAAATGTTAAACGACCCCTTTTCCTTTAAATAAAAAGCCACGAATCCATTGTTTAGAATGAAATCGTGGCTTTAAAATAGCTTTAAATATTTTTTTAAATATCCCTGTTTTTATCGAAAGCCTCAAGGTATTGTGCAACCCTTTGCACAAACTGGCCTCCCAAAGCACCGTTTACAACCCTGTGGTCATAACTGTGCGATAAGAACATTTTGTGGCGAATCCCTATAAAATCACCTTCCGGAGTTTCAATCACCGCAGGCACTTTCCTAATCGCTCCCAGGGCCAAAATAGCAACTTGTGGCTGATTGATAATTGGAGTTCCCATTATGCTTCCAAAAGTTCCTACATTGGTCACAGTATAAGTTCCTCCCTGAATATCGTCTGGCTTTAATTTGTTCTGGCGGGACCTGCTGGCAAGATCATTTACAGCTTTTGCCATTCCAACCAAATTCAATCTGTCGGCATTTTTAATAACCGGCACTATTAAATTTCCATCGGGAAGCGCCGCAGCCATTCCTATATTGATGTTCTTGTGTTTGATGATCTTATCGCCATCAACCGAAATATTTACCATCGGGAAATCTTTAATGGCTTTTGCAATTGCCTCCATGAAAATGGGCGTAAAAGTCAATTTTTCACCTTCCCTTTTTTCAAAAGACGCTTTATGCTTATTCCTCCAGTTCCAAATATTTGTGACATCCACCTCAATAAAAGATTGTACGTGGGCAGCAGTTAGATTGCTCTGAACCATGTGATGGGCTATCATTTTTCCCATTCGGCCCATTTCAATAATTTCATCTTCCCCGCTTACACTTACCGGTGCTTGTGACGCTTTTGGCAAAGGTTCAACTTTTTGGTTTTCTTTTGAAGCGGGCACAGGTTGTGACGACCTGTTTTTAACATAATCCAGAATATCACTTTTGGTAACCCTGCCTTCTTTTCCGGAACCTTCCACCTGTTCCAGCTCTTCGACAGAAATATTTTCTTCCTTGGCAATATTTTTTACCAAAGGGGAATAGAACCTCGTGGAATCTGAAAAATTCTGGGGATTGCTTACTGCTGCTTGTTTTGCTTCCAAAACAGTTTCTTCAACCTCTTCAACCATAGCTTCTGCCGGCTTTTCCTCACTGATTTCAGCGGTCTGGCCACCCTCTTCTTCTCCTTCAATTTCAATAATAGCAATGGTTTGCCCAACCTCAACTACATCATCTACATTAAAGAGTTTTTCTACCAAGATACCATCAACTTCGCTGGGAATTTCGCTGTCAACCTTATCGGTCGCGATCTCCAGAACAGCCTCATCGGCTTCAATAGTATCCCCAACTTCCTTTAACCAATTTGTAATGGTTGCTTCTGCAACGCTTTCACCCATTTTGGGCAACTTAAGTTCAAACTTTGCCATATTCTTATTTCAAAGATGTTTTCAATAATATTATTTGCGAAATTAATCAATTTATCGCGTTATAAACATTAAATAGTTAAATAAATTATTTTATCAAATTAATGTTGAAGCGAATGTTAATAATCACAACTTGGGTAAAATTACAATTTCAATTGCTGAAAATAAAAAGAATCGGAAGGTTTTAAACAAATTAGAATTGATCCTAGCCTAAAAATTCAATTTTCTCAGTAGCAGTTGACGCCCTAAACTTTGTGAGATTTTAGTTTGTAACAAAACATTATGCTAATTCCTGAAACTCCCCACATCAAGGATTTCTCCCTGAACGATTCTTTGTGAAAAACATAAATGGTTGAAGATATTTTTGAGCAGGTCAATTATTCCAGCCCACGATTAAAAATCGCGGGTAACAAATAAATTGTTTCCCTTTATTATTCTGAAGTTCACTTTCAATTATCAAGTTGCTCCTTTCCGGCAACATCAATTTTTTAAAGAGTTCTCGAATGGGATCCTGTTGACGATACTTCTTCCCAGGGTGACCTCATCGGCATATTCCAGTTCGTCGCCCACCGAAATTCCCCGGGCGATGGTAGAGGTCTTTATCAGAATTCCTTCCAACTGCTTAAAAATATAAAAATTGGTAGTATCCCCTTCCAGAGTACTGCTTAGCGCAAATATTATTTCCTCTGCTTCTCCTCTTTTTACTTTATCTACAAGGGATTTGATGGTAAGTTGTGAAGGGCCGACTCCGTCCATTGGACTAATTTTTCCGCCCAATACGTGGTATAACCCCCTGTATTGCCCGGTATTTTCGATGGCCATTACATCGCGGATATCTTCTACTACACAAACAATTTTCCGTATCCGATTTGGGTTAGCACATATCTCGCATACTTCTGAATCGCTAATGTTGTGACAATTTGAACACAATTTGATCTTTGTTCGCAAATTAACCAATGCGGCAGCCAATTGTTCGGTTTGTGGCTCGGGTTGCTTTAAGAGATGAAGTACCAGCCTTAAAGCGGTACGCTTTCCAATTCCCGGTAACTGAGACATTTCGGCTACTGCCTGTTCCAATAATTTTGAAGAAAAATCCATGCTTCAAAATTACGTTTTTTTAGAATATTTACCATAAAATTAAGCAGAGGAGTCTTACTTAGATGTTAAAGGCTTTATTTGTAATTTGCGGCCGAATTCAACTTTATGCAACCAACTTATATCCTCTTATTCATCGCTGCCTATTTTGTGGCTTTGATCCTCATCTCATACTTTACGGGTAAAAATGCAAATAACGACGCGTTTTTTAAAGCAAACAGACAATCTCCCTGGTATATAGTTGCATTTGGGATGATTGGCGCTTCTCTGAGCGGGATTACTTTTATCTCTGTTCCAGGATGGGTTGAAGCCAGCCAGTTTAGCTATATGCAGGTGGTTTTAGGTTATATTTTGGGTTATCTGGTTATTGGTACGGTATTGCTCCCGCTGTATTATAAAATGAATTTAACTTCCATTTATACCTACCTGGAAAACCGGTTTGGGACCTATTCATACAAAACAGGCGCTTCCTTTTTCATTTTATCCCGCGTTGTAGGTTCGAGTTTCAGATTGTTTTTGGTGGCAAACGTTTTGCAAATCATCTTATTTGATGCGCTTGGGATCCCGTTTTGGGCAACCGTCATGATGACTATCACCCTAATTTGGCTTTATACCTTTAGGTCCGGAATAAAGACCATTGTATATACAGATACCCTGCAAACCTTATGTATGCTTATTGCGGTAGGTGCAAGTATTTATTATATTTCTGATGATCTGGGAATACAAGGCGCCGATCTAATTTCACATATCTCCAACAGTGAATTTTCGAAAATATTCTTTTTTGACGACTTTAAAAGCGCCGATTATTTTTGGAAACAATTCTTTTCAGGAGCATTTATTGCCATTGTAATGACAGGGCTGGACCAGGATATGATGCAAAAAAACCTGACCTGCCGAAACTTAAAGGATGCACAGAAAAACATGTTTTGGTTTACCATCGTACTCGTTTTTGCCAATTTATTGTTTTTGACCCTGGGAGTTTTATTAACTGAATATGCCAGCCAAAACGGAATTTCCGCTTCAAAAGACGATCTATTCCCTGTTATCGCTACTCAAGGCAGCTTAGGAGTTGGTATCGCTGCATTTTTTGTTTTGGGACTTATCGCCGCCGCATACAGCAGTGCCGATAGTGCGCTTACCGCGCTTACTACCTCTTTCAGCATTGATATCATGGATATAGAAAAAAGATATACCCGGGAAAAACAGGAAACCGTGAGAAAATTGATCCACATCGGGATTTCCATCTTGTTAATATTAGTCATTATTAGCTTTAAATATATTATTAAAGACGAAAGTGTTATAGCCAAACTGTTTGTTTTTGCAGGTTACACCTACGGTCCATTGCTAGGAATGTACAGCTTTGGAATGTTCACTAAGTGGCAGATAAAAGACAAATGGGTGCCGGTTATTGCCGTACTTTCACCCGTACTCTGTTACCTGATAAGTAGCAATAGTGAGATTTGGTTTGGTTTTGAATTCGGCTTCTTTGTTTTAATCCTAAACGGCTTTCTAACCTTCTTAGGATTAATATTGATTCGTACTAAGCAACACTAAAGTACAGGCTACCTCAACTTCAATATTGTTTTTTTGAAGAAGTGCATAAAATTCAGGATTTTCTGTTCCGGGATTAAAGATCACCCGTTTGGGCTTTAAAGACACTATATACTCGTAATATTCCTTCTGTCTTTGCTGATTTAAATACAAGGTAACTGTATCTATATCTTCAAAATTTTCCTTTTCGGTAGAAATGGAAACCCCGGCGATTTCACCCTTTCTTAACCCGATGGCAACAGTTGGCTGATCATAAGAAACCAACCTGTTAATTGCCAGATTTGAATATCTGGAAAGATTTAATGAAGCCCCTAAAACCAATGTTTTCTTTTTCATATGTAGATTTTTATTGTTTTTTTTAGGTCTCCCCATAGCTATCGGGAGTAATTCGATATCTTTATCGGTGTTTGGATCGTGTTTCCGTTATGATCATTTCATAAGTATTATCATAATTTTTCCCGCAGCACTCCCAAATTTGAATACCATAACTTATACTAAAAGTCTTTTCTCTATATTCTATTCTCT
>JBDNHN010000268.1:0-4345 GCA_041688725.1 Gillisia sp. | reverse complement strand
TAGATGTATGTGGGTACTTGTATTTTTTGACTTACCTACCGAAACCAAACTGGAACGGAAAGCTGCAGGCCGGTTTCGTAAAAATTTATTGGACGATGGTTTTGGGATGTTTCAATATTCCATTTATATCCGATTTTGCGCCAGTCGGGAAAACGCCGATGTACACACGAAACGCACCAAACGGGCTTTGCCAAAAAAAGGGAAGGTGGGAATCTTACAAATAACCGATAAGCAATTTGGAATGATTGAACTATTCCAAGGACAGAAGGAGGCAGAAACCGAACAACCAATCCAACAACTGGAGCTTTTTTGACCAGCTATTCCAAAGTTTCAAACTTTGGAATAGCTGAAACCTAAACTCAGGAATAAAAATTTGTAAATATCTCGGACAAGAAGGTTAAAAGAAGACTTTGTTTTTTAATTCTAAAAAGGTGCTTAAAAAACAGTATACCAGCCAGTTACGGAGGGTATAACTGTGAATCTATGCTAAAAATACAATTGTGAAAGCAATTCACAACTGTTTTGATAACGCACTTATATTGTTTTTTACTGTGAATCTATGCTAAAAATACAATTTTGAAAGCAATTCACAACCAACGGAGAACACGAGATTTCAACCGATCCACTGTGAATCTATGCTAAAAATACAATTTTGAAAGCAATTCACAACATTTATCTAATAACGTATTAAATTTTCTTCACTGTGAATCTATGCTAAAAATACAATTTTGAAAGCAATTCACAACATGCAATCCATCGAACAGAAAAATCTAAAACTGTGAATCTATGCTAAAAATACAATTTTGAAAGCAATTCACAACAGCAAGGCGCAGACCTTAAAACGTGGCAAAACTGTGAATCTATGCTAAAAATACAATTTTGAAAGCAATTCACAACAGATAATACAAGGGTAAAAATGACCGATAAACTGTGAATCTATGCTAAAAATACAATTTTGAAAGCAATTCACAACAACAACAGCAAAATAAAGCTGGAGAAGATTACTGTGATTCTATGCTAACAATACAATTTTGAAAGCAATTCACAACGTCAATAATGGAAGTTCTTTTATCGCCTTGACTGTGAATCTATGCTAAAAATACAATTCTGAAAGCAATTCACAACGGAATGGAAAGGACCAAATAGATATGAACTACTGTGAATCTATGCTAAAAATACAATTTTGAAAGCAATTCACAACCTTGCATTTATGATAGAAAAAGCTGATTTACTGTGAATCTATGCTAAAAATACAATTTTGAAAGCAATTCACAGAAACTGGAATTGTAACCGATTATTCATTCTAAACAAGGGTGTTTTTGAACACTTAAAGACTGCAATTCAAAGAAACTGGAATTGAAACTTGTATATTTACATTTAACTAAAGCAATCGTGGAAACTAGGATTGAAACTCACTATTGCCCACTTCCTTTAGAGTTAATTTTGATCAATTTATAAATTTAACATTATGAAAAACATCTTTCTCAGCCTCATTTTTATTTCAATTTTCAATACCAGTTCGTTCGGACAAGATTTGTCTCCCTATCTTAAAATTGGCGAAACAACCGAAAGCATGCAACAGACATCGGAAAAAATTACCCAGGCTTTACAAAACAATTCATTTACAATTTTAGGGACTTACAATCCATCTAACAAAAGCACCTTAAAAGTGATTGCTTTTACCAATACAGATTTGAAAAACACGGTTGTAAAAGTTACCGACAGGGGCGCTCTTGCTGCCGTATTTAAGGTTGGTTTAGTTTCAGAAAACGGAAAAGTAACGATGTCTTACACCAATCCGGAATATCTTTTAAGAGCTTATTTGGGCGACAATTACAATACCCATAAAAGCAGCTTTCAAAAATTTAACACCGATTTAAAAACTGCATTTTCTACAATCGGCAATGAGTTTAAGCCTTTCGGAGGAACTGTGGAGGCAGAAGATTTGAAAGATTATCATTATAAAATAATGATGCCTTATTTTACCGATCCCATTACGCTTAATGAATTTTCATCTTTTGAACAAGGCGTAAAAACAATAGAGGCCAATTTAAAAGCTAAAAAAGGATCGACAGTTTTGGTTTATAAGCTGGTTTATGAAAAAGAAAACATTGCAGTTTTTGGCATTGGACTACAAGATAAGGCAAAAGGAGAACCTCATTTTTTACCAATTATTGGGGAAGACAATGTTGCCGCAATGCCTTATGAAATTATTTTGCAGGGAAAAAAAGCGACGATGCTTCCGGGAAAATACAGATTGGCGATAAGCTGGCCTGAATTAAGTATGGGAACTTTTATGAAAATTATGGGTACTCCAGGCGATATAGAAGATATTTTAGAAGCTGTTTGTGAGTAATTTTCAAATAAAATATTAAGCATTAAAAATCGCTGAAACATTCATTTATTTCAGCGATTTTTCTTTAATTAATTCTGCCATTTTTTTGGAAGCCCCTTTGCCTCCAAGTTTTTTCTCCAAATCGTACTGAACTATAAACATTATGGCGCGTTGATAGCCGTCAATAATTTTGGGAAGCAAATAAGAGTTGTACATGATTTGATGAATTAAACCAATAAATTATAATATGTTACAGGAAATCATTCTTTTATCTGGATTCTCAGGAATAACTGTTTTCATAGGAGGACTTTTGGCGTATTCTTTTAATCATCACGTAAAAGAAAATCCTCTCAAATATCAAATCACACAGACAATAATGTCTTTTGGTGCGGGTATTATTTTATCTGCATTGTCGCTGGTGTTAATTCCAAAAGGAATGGAGGAACTAAATTTATTGCCTATGGCTATTTCATTTGTAGCCGGAGCAGTCATTTTTTTGTTCATCGATCTATCTCTAAAGAAAAAAGTGGGACAAACTGCCACATTATTGGCAATGATGTTGGATTTTATTCCTGAAGCTATTGTACTGGGAGCAGTCTTCGTTATTGACCCAAATATGGCAACTCTTTTAGCAATATTCATTGGAATTCAAAACTTACCTGAATCATTTAACGCATTCAGAGATCTGGTTCAATCTGGGTTCACCGTTAAAAAAACTTTAGTGACATTCTTTTTCCTGAGCTTTTTTGGGATTATTGGAGCCTTGGCAGGATACTTTCTCTTAAGTGATCATCCAATTTTAACTGCGCATTTAATGATTTTTGCCAGTGGCGGAATTTTATACCTATTAATAGAAGATATTATTCCCGAAAGTAATTTAGAGAAGAGTTATTTTTCTTCTCTTGGGGCAACCTTTGGGTTTTTAGCAGGTATAATTGGAGATAAATTTATCTAAAAACTGCTTAGGTTATTTCCGATAAGTTTTGAGATGCGGGTTATCCATTGCGTCTGGCCTATGATCAGGGATCAGGACTAATTTTTTGTAAACCGGGAAAAATAAAAAAAGGGTCAATCTCAAATTGAGATATCCGTCCGGAGTTTAGAAACTAGGAAGAATTAAGACTGGTTATTCAAGCAGTATAACTTTTCCGAAGTCCAAAACTTTGGAAAAATTGGTGAAAAACAAAAAAAACCATCCGGGAATAATCCGAATGGCTTTTTTATTTATTCTCAAAAGTAAGCCTAAGGCCCTGGAATCTATTTAAAATCTAAGAAACCGCTTTCAACATACTGATGGTAGATCTATTCAATTTTTCTGCTGCATAAACTTTGGTCACCAATAAACTGGTTTCTTTGCTATCCGGAAGTTCAAACATTGCATCGGTTAAAATGGCCTCACAAAGCGATCGCAAGCCTCTGGCTCCTAATTTATACTCTATTGCCCGTTCTACAATATAGTCCAGTGCATCGTCTGTAATTTCAAAAGCTATATCGTCCATTTCAAACAATTTTTGATATTGTTTGATGATGGCATTTTTAGGCTCGGTTAAAATTGCCCGCAAAGTCACCCTGTCCAATGGATTCATATAAGTAAGCGCAGGCAAACGACCTATAATCTCCGGAATTAAACCAAAATCTTTTAAATCTTTTGGGATGATATACTGCAATAAATTGGTGCGTTCAACTTTCTCATCGCTTTTGGAAGCGCTAAATCCCATAGCCTGCATATTTAAACGCTTGCTGATATTTCGCTCAATTCCGTCAAAAGCTCCACCTGCGATAAACAGGATATTTTCGGTTTCCACTTCAATAAATTTTTGATCGGGATGTTTCCTGCCTCCTTTTGGCGGAACATTTACTGTGGTTCCCTCCAACAATTTCAAAAGGGCCTGTTGCACTCCCTCTCCGGAAACATCACGGGTAATTGATGGATTGTCACCTTTGCGCGCAATCTTATCAATTTCATCTATAAAAACAATCCCACGTTGGGCCTTATCAACATTGTAGTCG
>JBDNHN010000030.1:0-4699 GCA_041688725.1 Gillisia sp. | reverse complement strand
GTGAAATGATATAGTTGAAATGCATTCAATAAATAAAAAGTGCATTTATCTTCTTTAAAAAGATTCAAAGCATAATCTAACGCGTTCCAAGAATTTTTAGAAAAATCGGTTGGGATTAATATTTTATTTTTCATTTATTTAATAAATTCGTTAAATAAATATACTTATTTCTTTTTACTGAAAATATGACAACGGTCATTTCTGCTTCAATAATTTTATTTTAGAAACTTATTTAGCAGTGGGTTGTAACACAAGAACCGGGATTATTGAATAATTCCCCAAATCTTTATACAAAGGATTGAAAAGCAATTTCTCGAAAAAACTGTGTTTTTTATTTACAAAAGTGATCATATCACTACCCCTGCTTTCAATAAAGCAATAAATCCCAATAGGTACGCTTACGTGTGCCAAAGAATGGAAACTAAGCTGGACATCTTTAAAATAGGATTCCAATAGATGTTTGTTCTGTTTTTGAGGGATGCTTAACCCGCCTTCTTCCTCTATATGGAGTACACATATTCTTGTATTTGTTTGAAAAGCAAGTTTTTTCAGATATTGAAAATCTTTTTCATTATGGGTAATTTTGAAACTGGATGCTAATACAATTTCTTTTATTTCAAAAAATGGCACATTTGAAGGAACCGCTAAAATTGGACAACTTTCAACCTCATCCATAATTTTAATGGTATTGCTTCCATATATCACTTCGTAGGCACCAGTACTTCCTTTTGTACCAATTACTATAACTTCAATATGGTTTTGTTCAAGTTCATGCGCAATAGCTTCTACCAACGGATAATTATGGGATACCGCAAAAAAATGGTGTTTGGGATGAGGATATCCTTTTTTAATAACCTCTATGAGACGTTGCAATCCATTTTTCGAAATTTTCTTTGCTTTCTCCAATTCTTCGTTCCCGGGAATTGGTATAAGTTTGCTTCCCTTGTGGTATCCATTGATCTGATAGGAATTAAGAAGAATAAACTTACAGGATTTATTTTTATACAAATGGAGCGTGTATAAAATTGCGTTCCACGCATTTTCAGAAAAATCGGTAGGGAGAAGGATATTTGTCATTTTTTACGAATTGTAATTTTCAGATGGAATTACCAGAAATGGAATTTTCACATGAAAACCTATTTCATTTACTACTGGCCTAAAAAGGATGTTTTCGAAAAAAGAATGTTTGTTATTTACCATTACCAGTAAATCTACAGGATTGTTTTTTTGAAAATCATCAATGGACTCCGGCACGCTTCCCTTTTCAATACTATAGAAGGTATGCGGTATATTTTTAAAATAATCTGCCAGAAACAGTTTAGTTTTTTCCTGTTCAGGTTCAAGAGGAATACCAAAGAATACATTTAAAATATGAAGTTTAGCTGCGTGTTTCCGGCTAAGCAATTTTAAAAATTTTAAGTGTTTATCAGAAAAATTGAGGAAATAATCTGTTGGAAAAAGAATATTTTTTAAGGTTTCAAATTCATAACCGGAGGGAATGGCAAGAACTGGGCACGTCCCCTTTTTAATGGCATGCACGGTATGGGTTCCAAATAATATCATATCAGCACCGGTAGCCCCTTTAGTTCCCATTACCACTAAGTCTATTTTTTTTTCATTTACCTGTTCTTTAATTTCATCATTCAACATATTAAATGAAGAGATCAATTCCCATTTGTGTTTGGAATTAGGAAAAGCCTTTTTTATTTTCTTTTCAACTTTCGCAAGGCCTTTTAGAGATTTTTTTTTATAAGTCATGCCCAGGGTCAGATTCAAGGGGCTGTGGAGTACATATTCTGCATCGTAAATCACTGGGGTATACGTGTTTAATAAAAAAAAAGTGCATTCATCATTTTTAAAAAGCTCAACTGCATATTTAATGGCATTGTACGCATTATCAGAAAAATCGGTGGGTAACAGAATTTTTTTCATGGTCTTATTATTAAATTAATTTACCACAATATTTTTTGAACCGTGGCCGATTTATATGGCAGGACCGCGTTGAAAGTTTTGAAGAACTAAAAACGGGATCCTGGGATGCAATCCTATTTTATCAATAGTAGATTGGTAAATAATATTTTCAAGATAGGTGTGACGGGAATTTACCATTATAAGCATATCGATATTCAATTCGTTGATAAAGATCATTATAGCCTTAGTTTTTTCATCCTCATCAATCATGTGAAATTGAAATGGGGTTTCATAAAATTGCTCCTTTAAAAATAATTGATTTGCCTTTTGCCTGAAAGATTCCAAAGGAAATTTTGAAATATAGAGCATATGAGCGGTCGTTTTATTTGCTCTTGCTATTTCAGCAACTAACTGCAATTCCCGAATTTGATAAGGGATCATATAATCGGTGGGGAAAAGGAGGTTTTTTGGGGATTTATATCTATAATTTGCCGGAACACAAAGTATAGGGCTTTGCACGTATTTTATTACCTGTAAGGTATTGCTGCCAAAGGTAATATTGCGGTCATTGGTTAGGCCAACGGTGCCCATAACGGTGAGATCGGCATTTTCTTTATTTACAAGATCATTCACTTCATCAACTAAAATTCCGAATGCTGAGATGAGTTTAAAACTGTGTCTTGGATTTGGCAATAATTCTTTGATCCTGTCCGTGATGCTTTCCAACTCATCACTAGATTTTTTTAACGTGGTTATTTTCAGTTCCTCCAAAGAATGTTGCGTGAGAAATGCATTGTGATTGTAAACTTCATCGGCATATGCATGCAACAGGAAAAATTCACTTTCTTCAAATTTAAATAATTCCACTGCATATTTTAGAGCATTAAATGCATTATCCGAAAAATCTGTTGGAATCACTATTTTTTTCATCTTGATAAGAGTTAGTCTATTAAAATTATAGGAAATACAAGGAAAAAACTATGACTAATATCAGTTTCGGATAAAGAGCATTAAAAAAGACACAGGAAGCAAAGCCTCCTATGTCGTAAAGTGATTCTATTCTGCAATTACAGTTACTTTTATTTTCTTATTGAATTATAGGAAATTACAGTTTACATCGGTTTTCACCCTTCTGCGCTGATTTGCTCTTTCCAATAAAAGTTTATATTCTTTTCTGATCAGCTCATTTTCATCGTGAAAATTAACCAAATATTCGTTTTCAGAAACGGTCCATACGGGATATTTATCTACAACAGCTTTGGCAGCACCAGAAGGGATTTCTGTATTTTTTAATTTTTCGCTAGCCCTTAAGATATTGCCTTCTGCATCATAAGAAGCCAGAATTTTCCTCTCTGGAATATAAAATGACAAAAAATAATTTTCATTTTCATAATATTTTGAATTTTCCAGATTAAAGCTCGCAGGTCTTTGTTGAAGTAATTTAACAGGTTCAGCAGGGCTCAGTTTAGCGTTATCTTACGCAACCTTATCAGTGTATTTATAAGTTGCTGGTGCAATGGAAACCTCAAGAATATCAATTTCCTGTGTAAAAGATTGGATGGTTAAACCAAAAACGTAGAAACCAAGAAATATTTTTTTTATGATTTCAGAATATTTTAATTAATAGTTAAACCAACTAAAAAACTTTGTTTCTTTTTTAACAGGGTGATTATCTGGTGATTGACCTTTATAATTTTGTTAATGTCAGAATTGTGATTTGTCTTAAAAAGAAATATTGTTAATTGAAATTATTAAATTAACGCAATACTTTATAGCTTAAAATGATAAATATCAGGCTATTAATTTTTTTAGAATTAGGAGCTAATTCGATATAGGAAAGGCTTAAACACAGAAACAGGAAGCCAAAGCCTCCTGTTTCTTAAGAAGATATTAAGCGCATTATAAAACTTTTATTGGAATAACAGTGATCTTAGACAATGCTAAGATTTGAATATCCGGTTGAATATTACCTTTGACATCTTCTCAATTCGATTTCTCACTTCTTACAGTTGTAGGAAATCTAATTTCTATATTTAGTAACCAGACTATGAGTCCCTGATTATTTAATTTTCACTAATTTAAACCTACTATGGGTTAAAAAAAATGATAAATATCACCTTAGGAAAGTTTAACATTAAAAATATTATTTATGCTGGTTTGATTTTTAGATTTTATTTGAGGTAAAATCGATTCATTAAAATGAAAAGGACAACTGTTGTTTCCTTTGAAACGGTCTATAGGGCCTAGTAATATTTTTTAATACAGAAATTATTTTTCAGATTAAAAAAAATGATGAGAAGACTCCCAGATTGTCTAATTAGGATAATAAACAGATTCAAATAGATTGATGGAATCTCTCGAATTTTCTCAAGTATCCTATAAGGAACCTAAGATATTAAAATCATACCAAATCCTCCCGGAGGTTCTTTTTCAAAAGGGAGTGGTCACTGAACTTGTATATGCGCAATTTCAGATCCTGAAATTTTGAAAGATTTTCCTGAATATTTTTTAAAAGATTTTGATGCTGGGAATGATAAAATATATCACAGCTTATATCCTCACATTCCCTCATCCCGTTTAAATCATTTTTATGATGGCGAAGTGCTGTTTGCAGATCAATTTTTTCAATTTTAATATCTTCCAGTTCTTCCGAAAAACGATTTAAATGTTCAGAAAGGTCCGGGATTTCGGATTGAAAGATATCAGCAGGTAAAAATTGTTCCAGAAAATGAATTTCCTCAATACAGGTTTGAAGTAATACATCCCATTTAATAGTATCCAATTGAAG
>JBDNHN010000029.1:0-7426 GCA_041688725.1 Gillisia sp. | reverse complement strand
ACTTCCCTTCCCAACCTGATAAAATTTTGCAATAAAAATATACAAACCTCAATAAATTCAAAACCCGAAACAGTAACTCCGGGAAGCACCGATATTTTTCAATATCCCTTTATTCACATGACAGGCCATGGAAATGTTTTCTTTAGTGATGCCGAAGCAAAAAATCTGCGGGATTATCTGTTGAGTGGTGGCTTTTTGCATATAGACGATAATTACGGTATGAATAAGTATATTAGAAACGAACTGAAAAAAGTATTTCCGGATAAGGAATTACAGGAACTGCCTACTTCCCATCCCATTTTTGGAAGCGCCTTTTCTTTTCCTAACGGCTTGCCCAAGATACATGAACATGACGGTTTGCCTCCGCAGGCTTTCGGTATTTTTGAAAACCAGCGTCTTTTATGTGTTTTTACTTTTGAATCCGATCTTGGTGATGGATGGGAGGATCCTGCCGTTCATAATGATCCTTCGGAGGTGCGTTTGAAGGCATTGCAAATGGGAGCAAACATAATTAAATACGCTTTTGAAAATTGATATTTTAGGAAATTAAAAAAACCCCCTTACCTTTCAAGATAAATAATATCTTTACCACGTGAACTCAAAAACTTTTTCTTACGGAATATTACGTGCATTAGGAATAATGATCGGAGTATTGCTGTTGTTATTTTTCCTGTACAAAATACAATCTGTATTGGTATATATTGCCGTTGCCGGGATAATCTCCCTTATTGGCCGGCCAGTAGTGATCTTTTTGAGGTCACACTTTCATATTCCCAATAAAATTGCGGTAGTACTCGTCCTCTTCCTGGTATTAGCTCTATTCATTGGAATTATTTTTGTATTTGTACCTATAGTCGTTACTCAAAGCCATTACCTGGGCCAAATTGATGTAGAAGCTTTTAAATCTGATATAAATGAATTGAATACCCAAATCAACAATTATCTGGGGGTCGATAATATTAATATTCTTGAAAGTTTAATGCAAAGCGAATTTGTGCGCAGTTTGGATGTGAATATGATTCCCCGGTTTTTAAACTCTGTATTCGGGATTTTGGGCGCGACTCTTATTGCAGTTTTCTCGATCATATTTATTTCCTTTTTCCTGCTTAAAGACAGTAAATTAATGTTAAACAGTATCCTGGTTTTTGCTAATAAGGGAGAAGAAGATAAATTTCAACGTGTATTCAATAAGATCAAAATTTTGCTTTCCCGCTATTTTGTTGGTCTAACCCTACAAATTACCGTACTCTTTATACTCTATTTACTTTTGCTCAGTATTTTTGAAATAAATAATCCTGTGGCCATCGCCTTTATTTGTGCCATTTTAAATTTAGTGCCTTATTTAGGGCCAATAATTGCCGCAATTTTAATGGGATTATTCGTGATCTCCAGCAACCTTGGCGCCGATTTTCAAGCCTATATTCTTCCGAGATTATTTTATATTTTGATGGGATACGGGATTTCCCAGTTAATAGACAACTTTATAAGTCAGCCACTTATCTTTGGAGCCAGCGTGCGCTCGCATCCTTTAGAAATTTTCCTCATTATCCTTATCTCAGGCCTCTTATTCGGGGTTATCGGGATGGTTATAGCCGTACCTTTTTATACCGCAATAAAAGTGATTGCCAAAGAATCATTGAGCGAGTATAAAATTGTTAAAAGACTTACCAGGGATATCTAAAAAAATATAGCTTGAATAAAGCACTTCTACATAAAGATGTTCAGGATTTTATTTTGAAAAACAGATCCGCCAATCTTTCAAAACTTATCTTAAAAGGCAGTCCGTTCAAGGATGTTTCCATTCAGGAAATCGCGATCCAAATTGTAGGATTAAGCAAGGCGAAATCAAAACTTCCCACCTGGTATCTCACTAAAAACATCCTGTTTCCGCCCAATCTTAATCTGGAGCAAACTTCTTCTGAAAAAACCGCCAAATATAAAGCTTCTTTAGTCGAAGGAAAAAAATTGATCGACCTTACCGGTGGTTTTGGAATTGATGCCTATTTTTTTGCTGAAAGATTTAATGAAGTTATTCATTGTGAATTAAATTTGGAATTATTAAATTTGGCAGAACATAATTTTGAACTCCTGAATGCTATAAATGTAAAAACTATTCAGGGTGACGGGATTGAATATTTAAAAAAATCGGAACAGTACTTTGATTGGATATATCTTGACCCATCTCGCAGGGACGATGCCGGAGGAAAGGTTTTTCAACTTTCTGACTGTACTCCAAACCCGGTGGAACATTTAAATCTGTTCTTTGAAATGGCCGATCATATACTGATTAAGACCTCGCCTTTACTCGATTTAAAAGCGGGAATAGGCGAATTGAAAAACGTGTCTGAAATTCATATTGTGGCTGTAAATCAGGAAGTAAAGGAATTGCTATGGATTTTAAATAAGAATGCTTCGGAAGAAATTAAGGTCAAAACCATCCATTTTCAAAACAAAATTACTCAAACATTCGAAACCAATTTTAGAGCTTCACAAAGCGATATTCCCTTAAGTTTTCCGTTAAATTATTTGTATGAACCAAATCCGGCAATCATGAAAAGCGGAATGTTCCGGGATCTGGCAAGCCAGACCGATAGCTGTACACTTCATTCGAATTCACATTTGTTCACATCAAAGGAGTTAATGGAATTTTCAGGCAGGAGATTCGAAATTCTGGAAATTTTGCCTTATAACAAGAAGCAATTAAAACAAAGATTAACTCTGAAAAAAGCAAATATTACCACCCGGAATTTTCCGAAAACGGTTGCTGAGATCCGTAAAGAGTTAAAAATTGAAGATGGCGGTGACAGTTACCTGTTTTTTACCACCAATCTCGATGAGAAGAAAATTGTGGTGGTATGCAAAAAAGTTTAGATCATCTGTAATCAATAAAAACTGTCGGTTTTCTACTTCCTTCCGGAGATTTCAATTTTTCAATAATTTTCAAGGAAACTTGTTCCAATGTTAAGGTTACCTGCAATTTCGATTTAAAATGTTCTTTTAACATATTCACTTTTTCGGAAGTTAGAAAATCGGGAATTTTTACTACTACTTCATCTGTTCCAACTTCATTGATCCTCACTTCAATAACAAAGACCGGAATCCCTTTAAAATTGTTCAGTACTTCTATAATATGTTGAGGATACAGGCTGGTTCCTTTAAATTTAATCATTTGCTTTTTCCTACCTATCACCGGGCTCAATCTAAGTGTATTCCTTCCGCACAGGCAAGGTTCATTGGTATAAGAAACCATATCACCGGTAGCAAACCTAAGCAGCGGCATAGTTTCTACCTGCAAAGTGGTTACAACCAACTCCCCTATTTCTCCAGGTTTCACAGGATTCCCCGCTTCATCCAGAATTTCGGTAAAAATTAATTCCGGTTGAGCGTGATTTCCCCGGTGGGCTTCACATTCGGTGAAAGCCGTTGCCATTTCAGTGGAGGCATAAGTGGAAAACAATTCAATATCCCACAATTTGGAGATTTTACTTCCCAAAGAATTCAGTTTAAATTCCAGATCCCGGATTGGTTCACCAATACAAATCACAGCTTTAACCGAAGAATTATTACAATCAATATTATTCAATTTCGCATACTCGATCATCTTGAGCAAAAATGAAGGTACCGCCACGAGGTATTTGGGTTTAAACCTGGTGATGGAATCCCATTGCAGTTGCGGAAATCCGCTGCCTGTACGTACAATTCCCGCTCCCAGTTTCCGCAATCCCAAAAAATAAGCCATCCCTGCCATAAAACGCCGGTCTAAGGTGGTTGTAATTTGCACCACATCCTCCTTTTTTATACCGGCCATTGTAAAAGACTCCATTTCATTTGTGGCCAAACGTTGCAAATCGGCTTCGTTTAAGGCAAAACTTACCGGTTTACCAAGAGTTCCGGAAGTTGTCACAAAATCGATAATTTCACTCTCCTGCACACATATAAAATCTTCGTTGAATTCCTGAATGTCCTCCTTCGTGGTAATTGGGATTTTTTGAAATTCGATATAAGAATTAATTTTACCGGGATCTATCCCGTTCTTTTTGAACACGTTCCTATAAAAATCGGATTTCTTTTGAAGGTACAAGAGTTGCTGTTCCAGTTGTAACCATTGTAAACCTTTGATTTCCTCTGAAGAAGCTTTATAAATGTTTGACATATATTTTATAATTTTCGATAACTTTTCCTGATCATTTTTTCCAAATCCCGCTCATCCAATAAGCAAGTAACTTCCCTGCTTTGAGCTTGTTTGAAACAGATAATGGCTTTTTTATATTTTTTTTGCTGAAAGTAATAATCCCCGGCTAATGCATAAACCTTCCAGTAATAAGGGTTTAAACCAATTAATTTATTTATTTTTTCTTCCGGGATTTTTTCCCCGTCTGAAATTGATTTTGAAAGAGACTCATTCAAAACACGAAACTCTTTAAAATCCTGATAAGCTTTTGTTAGAATAAAATCATCTTCGGGTATAGTTTCGGCTTCTATTGATAGACTTTGATTCAAATTTCCTGATTCAAATTTTTTAAAGGCATCATCCAGATCGTAGGCTACAAAAGCACCAAGTTGATACGGATTGGCAGAAACCCAAACCTTTCCTTCTTCGGGCTTAAAAATGATCCCGTGATGTGCCAGAAGCTGGTTAAGGGCCTTCTCATTTCCCAATCCTAATTTGGTTTCCTTCAGCCCATCTTTATTTCTGAGGATCCCGGCGGCTTTTTCCGGAGTTAGCGCATCGTTTTGTGCCAATAATTCTTCCATCCTCATATACCTATATTTGGAATGACTTTCAGCTATGGCCTTTAAATTTCGTTTGTCTTTAGCATAAGTTTCGCTTTGAAAGTGGTTGCTACAAATTAATTGATTTGAATTTTCTACCTCATACACCCCAATATTTCCGGGAGAAACTTCAATCAAAATCGCTTTTCTTTCTGAAGCGCTTCCAACCATAATTGCTTCCGAAACAAAAACCTCTCTTTTTCGGGCAATTTCAATGGCTTGAGAAGTGTTTTCAGCATCTTGGAGAATTTCCCTTGCTACAAGGCTTATTGGGGTTTTTGCTATTAAAGGAATTCTTGTTTTTCCGGCATTTATGGTTACGGTAATTCCTTTTTCATTCATACCACTCACCGCCCCAATCATTCCGGGCCAGGTGTACATCATAAATTTATGGCCCTGATCCGGGTTTATAAATGCGATAATTTTTTCTTCGGCAAATTTGTCTCCCGCATAAAAATCGAAATTTCTTCCCAAAAGCAGTTGTGTGTCCTGTGTTTTAGAATCCCAGGCTGCAAAGGAAGTACAACCCACAAGCATAAAATCCTGCAAAGCATGGCCAATGTCATGTGCTCCGTGCAAATAAATCGAGCGCAGATAAGCCGGCGCAAAGTTGTCATATTTATGGGAAGAGAAACGGGAAACTCCATAAATTTCGGCTTTGTACTCTTCCGGAACGTGTAAATACATTTTCCTGCTAAACCAGGCCACAACTTTAGCCAAAAATATTTGATAGCCTCCGGGAGGTACAAAACTTTCCATTCTTTCAAAAATGGCCCTTTCCTGTTTTTTCTTAAGTTCCCGGGTTAAACTGCCATTTATCATTCCGAGTTCAAGGGGATTGCCTTCTACATATAGTTCCCAAATCCCGTATTTGTTTTTGAAAAGCGAGTTATTTCCTATGGTGAACAAACTGTCGTTATGTCGAATTCTGAGGGTATCAATTTTTTCGATTCCGGTTAAATTGGGAAGGTCATGTTTGGATTTTTGAATTCCGCAGGCATTTAGCAAGAGCAGAAATAAAATAGAAAATAATATTTTAATTATCATCTGCTTCATAATAATATTATTTCCTTATTCCATTTTTTGAAGTACAACCACTTCATTTTGCCGGTAGATAATTTCAAAATTTAAATCAAGGATCCAGCGATAGGAATATTCTGCATCTAAAATAATAACTTTTTTAGCATGTTTGGCAAGCTTCTCATTTAATTCCCTCTCAAAACTAAAAAGTGGTGCTTCAGAGATTATAAATACCTGGTATTCTTCAGTCGATTCCGAGATATCATCTATAAAGCTTAAATTACCTGATTTTGCTGCAAAGCAATTATCTGCAATTTTATTTTGGTTACTATCCGGTTCAAAACCCACTATTTTGTTTCCAGGTTTTTTATAGCTCAAATAAATAGGTAAAATACCGAAACCTGAATAAAAATGAAGGACATCTTCTTTCTGTTCTATAAATCCGGCAAGTTTTAAATATCGTTCTCTATCAGTTTCAAACTCTTTTTTTACTTCAGAAAAAATACTTTTATACCTGTAATTATCATAAACTTCAGCTTTAAAATACAATTTATCTTTTTTTATGGCATTTTTTGACGGTGTAAGGATTCGTTTAAAATTAAAAGCTGGCAATCCTTTGTTAATTCGCTTTAAAAATAGGGATTCAAATAAAAATCCCTGAAGTATAAAGGCTGTAAAAACTGCGGAAATCACTCCAATTATTGATACCAGCGAAATAGATTGCAAGGCAGGATGTTTCGCGAAAAACAATGCGCCAATTCCCAGTAAAGTTGTAATTACCGAGAGCAAAATAGAAGTTCGGTATGATTTTAAAACATCGCTCCCAAATTCGTATTCTTTTAAAAATGCATTGGTAATAAAAATGCTGTAATCCAGGCCCAGACCAAAAATAAAGGTGGAAATAATAATATTCAAAATATTGAATTCTATATTTAAAACAGCCATTAGCCCTAAAGCGATCACCCAGGTAATCAGGATTGGGAACAAGGTTAAAATAGTCAATTCCAGCGAGCGGTAAGAGAATAAAAGAAACAGAAATACTGCAATTATAGAATAAGTGATCAGTTTATTAAAATCGTTTTTCAGGTTACCCAAAAAACTTTGGTTGATCTGTTTTCGGTCTACAACCACCAAATGTTCATCTCCCTGGAATTTTTTTAATACGGCCGTTATATCTTTCTCCTTTATGTCAACCGAAGTAGTGACAGTTGAAAAATTGGAACCGGAAGAAATAAAATCGTCTAAATACAGGTTGGTGGTGGTGCGGTAATCTTCAAGATCGATGGGTTTAAAATCTTTGGAAAGCAGTTGATAAAAGTTGCCAAAACTTTCAGGCCTAAATCCAAATTCAGCCGATTCTTCAATCAAATTAGCCTGAATTTGTTCCCTTTTTTCCCGGGTCCAAAAACTTTGCCATTGTTCCATTTTCCCCAGTTGGGTACTTGTAGACAGCACTACCCCTCCAATACTGCTAAAATTGGTGATTTCGCCCTTATTTCGGAGATTGTTAAGCTCATTATATAAACTGTTGTTGTAATCTAAAGCCTGATCGGTAGAATTTCCATAAGAAACCAAATAAATTGATTTTGCAGCCCTTCCTGCAATATTTTCTATGTTTTCTTCAACCTGTTTT
>JBDNHN010000267.1:0-2515 GCA_041688725.1 Gillisia sp. | reverse complement strand
GAGGAATTCCACCTTGCAGACGATGTGGAGCGCCTTCCGGATACCAGAAATAAATTGGCTCTGGGCGCAAATCTGAATTATTACCTCAACGAGTTTTTAGTGCTTCGTACCCATTATCGTTATTATACCGATGATTGGGGCGTAAATTCACATACTGCAAAGATAGAATTGCCTGTTAAAATTGGTCACGGATTCACTATTTATCCGTCATATCGCTACTACACTCAAACTCAAGCCGATTATTTCGCTCCTTATAATGAGCATCTTTCAACAGAAGAATATTACACCTCTGATTATGATCTTTCCAATTTCGATGCCAACCAATATGGGATTGGAGTCAATTATAACGACATTTTTACAAAATTCCACATCTGGAAATTTGGAATGAAAAGTATTGATCTGGAATACAACATGTATGATCGCAACACCAGTTTTAACGCAAACATATTTGCTGCATCCTTCAAATTCATTCAGGATTAATTATTGTAAATTAGATGGACTGTGATTTGCTGAAATATTAAAAAAGAATGAACTAATAAAAACCTGAATTTATGAATGATGCACATTTACATTTAATTCTTAACCATTTTCCAATTGTCAGTACAGCAATTGGTCTGCTCGTTCTAATTGTTGGATATCTGATAAAAAATCAACAGGTAAAAGCGACATCCCTCGGTATTTTTATTTTTAGCGCACTAGCTGCCATTGCGGCCAATTATACCGGAGAAGGAGCAGAAGAAATCGTGGAAAAAATTCCAGGAATCAGTAAATCGCTTATTCACGATCACGAAGAATATGCAGAACAATTTTTTACTTTATCCCTGATTTTAGGTGGTGCAGCTTTAATCAACTTATTCCTTCAAATAAAAAAATTGGGATTAGCTAAATACGGATATATCCTGGTAATTATCCTTGCAATTTCCTCTTTGGTCTCGGCAAATTACGTGGGGATTAGTGGAGGAGAGATCAGGCATACAGAAATTCGTGAGTCTTCAAATATTGAAAATCAACCTGATATTATTAAAAGTGAAGCTGAGCATTGATCTGACCATTGTTTAAAAGAAGTTCAGTTAAAAAAATTTAACCGAAACAATTATTTTAATCGGGTTGAATCCTGAAAATTTGTGCAATCTTTGTTCAGAAAGCGCATTTAATTTAACTGATAAGCAGAAATGGATCTTGAAAAAGCAATACAGGGAGAAATAGATACCGCCTACCTATATCAACAAATGGTGAATCTTTTGGAGGATCCCGAACTTCAAAATTTTTATGGGCAAATGGCCGCCATTGAGAAAAAGCATATTCAAAAGTTTTATGAAAAAATAGTTCTCTCAAATCCCAATTTTAAAATAAGGGAACCTTCGGGAAGAGCTAAAACTATTGCCTGGCTGGGTGAAAAATTTGGTACCAATATCATTTTAAGTGTCCTTTCCGATACCGAAAAGAGCATGACTTATGCAACTATTGCCAATAAGAATAAAAATAAGCAGCCCATTGATGGTCATGAAGGAAGGCATGTTTCAATCTTAAAATCATTAAAATCCTTAAGTGGCAGCAATATCAGCAAAATTGAAGGTCGGCACAGAACGGTTGGTGGAAATGCCTTAAGGGCGGCTGTTCTCGGAGCCAACGATGGTTTGGTGTCTAATATGAGTCTGGTAATGGGCGTGGCAGGTGCAACTGCACAAAGTGCCCCAATTTTAATCGCGGGCCTGGCAGGACTTATAGCTGGCGCCATCTCTATGGCTTTAGGGGAGTGGATCTCGGTAAAAAGTTCACAGGAACTCTACGAAAGGCAAATAGAATTGGAGTTTGAAGAGCTTGAAAATAATCCGGAGGAAGAAAAAGAAGAATTAATACTACTATACAGGGCAAAAGGATTCTCGGCACAAGAAGCGGAAATTGCTGTGGAAAAAATTTGGGCAGATCCTGAACAAACTAAACAGGTTCTTATTACCGAAGAATTAGGAATTAATATGGAGGAATTGGAAGGCTCGGCGTGGGAAGCGGCTATTGCATCTTTTTTTCTATTTATTGCCGGCGCGATAATTCCCGTATTTCCCTTTTTCTTTTTTACCGGCAATAAGGCACTTATTTTAAGCGTAGCCTTTAGTACCGTTGGATTGTTCTTGATTGGAGCCGCTATTACCCTTATTACAGGGAGATCGGTTACCACATCGGGTTTGCGCCAGGTTCTTTTTGGTTTGGCCGCCGCAGGAATAACTTTTGGGGTTGGAAAAATTATTGGAGTTGCCATAGCATAAATTCCTGATGCGGGACACGGAATTGTCAATACTGGTTTCCTAATCATTTAAATATCTCTGAACACAAAAAATTTAAACTGGAATTTTATATACATTCCCCTTGATTTTATATTTTCTTTAGAATTTTGGTTCCTTGTTTCGCTTAATATTAACAAGCTTGCTTTTTTAAGTTACTATCTTTAGAATTAAAATCTTGAAAACTTGAAAAGGTTCCTAAAGAAATTTTTTAAAATTCTATTGTGGGTCACGGG
>JBDNHN010000266.1:0-2543 GCA_041688725.1 Gillisia sp. | reverse complement strand
GGAAAACTACGATCATCAAAAACCCTATAGCCTGCCAATAAAACCTTCTCCAAACTTACCCAACGACCAGGCTATTAACCTGTACCCAAGTCTTTGCTTTTTTGAAGGCACGAATGTAAATGCAGGCCGGGGAACCGACAACCAATTTCAGGTTTTTGGATCTCCTTTCCTTGATAATACTTTTTATAAATATTCCTATACCCCAGAGTCCAAAGACGGCGCCAAAAACCCCAAGCATCTGGGTGAAATTTGCTTTGGAAAGGACCTGACCAATACCTCCCATCTCAATAAGATTGAACTGAACTGGTTGATAGAAGCCTATGAAAATACCTACGATAAAGAGAAATTTTTCAATGCTTTCTTTACAAAATTAGCCGGCGGACCAGAATTGCAAAAGCAAATTGAAAGCGAACTTTCAGCCGGGGAGATCAGTGAGTCCTGGAAACCTGGCCTGGAAGCATTTAAGCTGAAAAGGGAAAAGTACTTATTGTATTAATTTTAAACCTTCATCCTAAGCTTCATCTTTTCGACAATATTGTAGGCAGCAGGACAAATGGCCGTATTTTTAATGGTAAGATTTGAGATTTTATGAAAATCCTTTCTGTCTGTATGTGGATATTCCCTGCAGGCTTTTGGCCTTACATCATAAATAGAACAATAATTATCCTCGCCCAGGAAGGTACAGGGAACTTGTTTCAGCACATGATCATTATCTTCATCTACCCGCAAATAAGTATCAATAAAAACTGCGGACTTTAACTTGAAGTGTTTTGAAATGCGCTCAATATCCCTGTTGGTAAATAGTGGGCCTGTGGTTTTGCAGCAATTTGCACAATCAAGGCAGTTAGTTTGAGCAAACTCTTCTGTATGTAATTCCTGCATTTGTACATCTAAATGCTTGGGTGGCCTCTTTCTTAGTTTTGCAAAGAACTTTTTGTTTTCCTTCTGCTTATCTTTGGCCTTTTTAGGAAGATCTTTTAAAATATCTTTCATATGTAGATTCTTATTGTTTTTTATTGGTCACCCGATAGCTAGTGGGATCAACACCTGTATTTGCATCAGGTTTTGGTGATGCACATTTTATAAATATAATTTTTCAGACCAGATTGGTTTTCCCCTTTATTTATAAGGTCCAAATTGGTTTTTTTAAATAAAGGCCCATTATGGGCTTCAATAAAGCAAAGATATGAAGAAGCAAAATAGCAGCAAGCGTGATAAGGACATCTTCGGAAAGGCGATTTCGGCATATTTTCATCATGAGGATGAAACCGAGATCATTGTTCATTCCCCAGATTTTGACGATGATGTAATTCCTGTTCCTTATCTCTTCAGAAATTACAAAGAAATGCCAGTTTTGGAACAGGAGGCCCTTGACAATTGCATCGGAAGGGTTTTGGATGTAGGTTGTTGTGCCGGAAGTCATTCGCTTTTTCTTCAAAAAGAAAGAAATTTGGAGGTATTGAGCATAGATATTTCTGAAGGAGCAATAGAAATTTGCGAATTGCGGGGTTTAAGAGATGCCAGATCAATAGATTATTTCGACCTGAAGAACGAACAATTTGACACTATTCTTTTACTGATGAATGGCACCGGAATAATTGGAAAACTCGAGCATCTGGATGCTTTTCTTCAACATACAAAAGACCTCCTAAAGCAAGGAGGGCAGATTTTAATAGATTCGTCAGATCTGAGCTATTTGTTTGATGCCGATGAAGATGGGGGAATTTGGGTAGATATGCAGGGATCCTATTATGGAGAATTGGAATTCAGCATCAGCTATAAAAATGAAACCTCAAAAAAATTCAATTGGCTGTACCTGGATTACAATACTCTGGAATTGGCGGCAATCAACAACGGGTATTCATGTCAACTTATAAAAGAAGGCGAACACTTTGATTATCTGGCGCAATTAAAACTTCCCTCAAAGGAATAATTGGCAAATATTTAAGCCTTATATTTACCCATGAAAAAGCAGAATTTTTTACATTTACTCTGTTCTGCTTTTATATGCAAATTTCATTTTATGAAACATCCTTGAGGACACCGTTTCTCAAACAGGAAAATACCTGAATGGATGTTTCAGATGTCCGCTAAAACAATAATATAAACAGATGAAAATTAAAAATTATCTCCTCTTTTTTGTACTTCTTTTAATATTTATTGGATGTTCCAAAGATGATGTTAACAACCCGGATGTAATTGACAAAAGCGCTAATTTAAGGGCATTAGGATTTTCTGCCAACGAATTGGTGAGTGACGAAAAATTTACCTCACTAAAAATTGAGATCGTTTATGTTACAGGATTTCAGCCAACTCAAACAACTCTGGACAATTTAAAAACATATTTAGAGAAACGAACTTTTAAACCTGACGGAATCTCAATTAACATACGCGCCGTTCCGTCATCAAATAAAGCACCTTTTAATATCACTGAAATTGCTCAAATTGAAGCTGATGAAAGAACAGCCTACAATGCCGGAGATGAAATAGCTGTCTTTATCTATTTTGCAGACGGCAGTAATGAAGATGATACGGATACCAAG
>JBDNHN010000265.1:0-3045 GCA_041688725.1 Gillisia sp. | reverse complement strand
TTCTTCAATAAGAATTTTTCGGGTGTTTTCAATGGTATCGAAAACCGGTCCCAGGATTTGCGGCACACAACGCAAACTGTAATATTCCTGAACTTTTTCCTTAAAGTATTCGTTTTCAGGATGCTTCCCGCTGTATAAATGTTCATTTCGATCCCGGGTAAGCTTGCTGTCCTTTAAATGTTCCCGCATTTTGGCCGCCACTTTTTGCTGACCTAAATGCAGTTTTGAACTGTTCAACTCTTCCGATAAATGATCGTCATAAGCCTGTACGATTTCATTGATCGCTGAGGAACAGAAAATGGACCAGTTCAGTAACCGCTGTGCATAAATAACGTTTACGATCCCAATTCCCGTCATTGCTGAAGTTCCGTTCATAAGGGCCAGGCCTTCCCGCAATTCGATATTGATTGGATCTATATTTTCTTTTGAAAAAACTTCAGAAGTTTTTCGTTTTTTCTCTTTATAAAAAACCTCGCCTTCTCCTATTAAAACCAATGCAAGATGTGCCAATTGTACCAGATCTCCCGAAGCCCCCACCCCACCGTGTTCATAAATAACGGGTGTTATATTTTTATTGATAAGCTGTTGTAAAGTCTGAATTACAGATGGATGTACCCCGGATTTTCCCAAAGAAAGCGTGTTTAAACGCGCCAGCATTAAGGATTTTACGTACAAAGGTCCCATTGGTTTTCCCATTCCCGAAGCGTGGCTCCTTATCAGGTTATATTGCAACTGGATGCGGTCCGTATCTTTGATCCTGTATTGCGCCATTGGCCCAAAGCCGGTATTCACACCATAAATGATCTTATTTTGGGAAAATTCTTTTAAAAATTCGAAACTGCCTGTAACCTTATTAATAATTTCTTGACTCAGTTCAATCTTGTCATTTTGGAATAGAACCTGAAAAAAAAATTCAAAGGTCAGTGCATTTTTAATCTTAAACATAGGTCTGTAAAGCTTGTGATTTTGGTTTCTGAGGATTTAACGGATCTGTTAAAACTCTTAACAAATGTACTATATTTACATCGCAAAATGAAATGGAATGAAAAAGGAAATTGTCGATATCCTTATTATTGGTGCCGGTCCGTCCGGAATGGTTTCTGCCTGTTATCTTCAAAATAGAGGATTTAATGTAAAAGTGGTAGAAAAAGCCATTTTTCCTCGATTTAGTATTGGCGAAAGCCTGATTCCGCAGTGCATGGACAATCTTGAAGAAGCGGGTCTTCTAGAAGCAGTTAAAAAGGTCGGATTTCAAAAGAAATTCGGTGCGCGGTTTATAAAAGGTTCCCAGATTGGGGAATTCGATTTCAGCCAGAAATTCGGAAAAGGATGGGATTGGACCTGGCAGGTTCCCAGAGCCAATTTTGATTTGGTTTTAGCTGAAGCAGCCCAAAATCAAGGAGTAGATATTCTTTTTAGTGCAGAAGTGATCAATGTCGAATTTGAAGGAACCAAATCAGTTACAACTATAAATAACAATATTGGTGAAATCGGGCAGATCCAGGCGAATTTTATTATCGATGCCAGCGGTTTTGGAAGAGTGCTTGCCAAACAACTGAATCTGGAAGCAAAACCCCAGATCGGGGCTCATTCTTCAATTTTTACTCATATAAAGGAGATTGACAGGCCTAAGGGAAAGGAAGGGGAACAAATCACTTTTGAAGTATTAAATACCGGAGTTTGGTTTTGGTATATTCCTTTTTCCAATGGCAATACCAGTTTGGGATTTGTTGGACCAAATGAATGGTTCGATCAATTTCCGAAAGACAATTCCGAGGCTTTTCGGGAAATGTTGAAAAATTTGAAATATTATAATGAGCGGTTTGATGAAAACCCCTTTTTATTTGAACCAATAAAGATGGAAAACCTATCCAAAAACGTAACCCGTTTATATGGAGATGGCTATGTACTGACAGGCAACAGCGCCGAATTTTTGGATCCTGTATTTTCCTCGGGGGTTGCCTTTGCTACCACTTCCGGATTATTGGCAGCTAAACTCACATTGAGACAACTCAATCACCAAAAAGTAGACTGGCAAAAGGAATATGTAGAATATATCCAAAAAGGGGTAAATGTCTTTTCAACCTATGTAAAAGAATGGTATTCAGGTAATTTGCAAAAGATAATATTCCATCCCAATCCAAATCCCGGGATCAAGGCGCAAATTTGCGCAGTTTTGGCAGGTTATGTTTGGGATGAGAGCAATCCGTTTGTAAAAAAACACGAGCGAATAGTAAAAAATGTAGCCGGATTGATTGAAATGGAAGAAAATAATAAGAAAGTTTAAAGATAAATATTTGATGCCAAAGCATTTACTTGCAGCCTTAGATTTATTCCCGAAAAAAGTTTTAAAAGGTTTGCTTAGTATATAGGTAAAAGTTACATTTGCAACCGCAAAATACTTGCTAAGTTCATTTAAAAGGAGAGTTGCCAGAGTGGTTAATGGAGCAGTTTGCTAAACTGTCGACGAGCAATTGTCGCATGAGTTCGAATCTCATACTCTCCGCTGGAAGTTCAAAAATTTAAAGTTCAAGGTTCAAGGTTTAAGAGTTGAATTGGAATTTCGATTATTGATTTAAAATTTACAGCGCAAGCTGTTCATTCGGGGTGTAGCGTAGCCCGGTTATCGCGCCTGCTTTGGGAGCAGGAGGCCGCAGGTTCGAATCCTGCCACCCCGACAAAATGGGTATTAAACCACAACAAAACACTGTTAATCATTTGATTTTCAGTGTTTTTCGTTTTTAGTGATATCAAACAATATCATTTAAAGCGATTTCTATATGTGATTATCTATGAGCAAACGAAATCAGAAATTTTTGTGTATTCAGTATTTAATACACATCAAGACCCAATTAAAAAAATCAAAAAATAATTTACGTGATTCTAATTTCATAGAAATTTTAAGCTTCATCAACTCTGCAATATCGGGTCTATTCGGTTTTACAGCTTCAACAAATACTTTTTAAATGAAAGCGCAACCCAATATTGGGAATCTTCATGTGGCTCAATGCCTACATCTGCTGAAATAACACGAACGGCCAATTC
>JBDNHN010000264.1:0-10991 GCA_041688725.1 Gillisia sp. | reverse complement strand
GGCGGCTTTCAACAAATCACCGTAATTTATGATGAGCAGGACGTTTATGCCGATGAAATCGCGAGCCGGATTATTAATTCGGTTGAATTTGAAAACCCAGGGAACTAATGTTAGATAATTTCACATTTGAAAATCCGCAATTTTTTTGGTTATTGCTCTTATTGCCAATAGTCACAGCCTGGTATTTTTGGAAGCGAAACAAGCAACTTCCGGAGCTTAAGATTTCGAGTGTGAAAGGCTTTAAGGCGAAACCCAGTTTACTTCCATTATTGAGACATGGTTTGTTTTTGCTAAGGTTGTTGGCTCTTGCTCTCTTAATTACCGCAATGGCCAGACCGCGTACTACAGATGTTTCAACTAAAACAACCTCAACTCAGGGAATAGATATAGTACTTGCAATTGATGTTTCCGGGAGTATGCTTGCAAGGGATTTAAAACCCAATAGGTTGGAGGCTTTAAAGGAAGTCGCCGCCGAATTTATAAAGGGCCGGCCTTCAGACAGGATCGGTTTGGTGGTATATGCCGGCGAAAGTTTTACCAAAACTCCTGTAACCAGTGATAAAGCCATCGTGCTAAGTTCTTTAGCCGATATTGAATTTAATACGGCCTTAGAAAATGGTACCGCAATTGGAATGGGACTGGCAACAGCAGTAAATAGAATAAAAGACAGCAAGGCGAAGAGCAAAGTGATTATTTTATTGACTGATGGAGTTAACAATGCAGGGTTTATAGATCCTAAAATTGCCAGTGAATTGGCAGTGGAATACAAGATAAAAACCTATACAATTGGGGTTGGAACCAATGGAATGGCGCTTTCGCCTGTAGCTTTGATGCCAAACGGCCAATTTCAATACGGATATGCGCAGGTGGAAATAGACGAAAAATTGCTCCAGGAAATTGCAAGTGTAACAGGAGGAAAATATTTTAGGGCAACCAATAATGAAAAACTGGAATCGATTTACGACGAAATTGACAGCCTTGAAAAGACTGAGGTCGAAGAATTAAAATATACCAATTACGAAGAAAATTATAGGCCGTTATTACTATTGGCCGGGCTATTACTGATAATGGAACTCTTTTTGCGGTTTACTGTTTTTAGGAGTTTTATATAAAAATATCAACCACCTTTTGGGTGGAAATGTGTTGAAAATAATGAATATTTGGGCAAAATATGATTCGCTGGTATATTCCCATAGAAATAAATAAGAGGTATTTAAATGTATATTTTAGAGGAAGAAAAATATTTCTGGTTGTTGCTCATCATCCCTTTTTTGGTAGTGCTGTATGCGTTGCTTCTTCTTTGGAAAAAACGCAGCCAAAAACAGTTTGCTACCCCCGGGATGCTTCAGAGATTAAGCCCGGAAAAATCCCGGTTTAAACCCGGTTTAAAATTCACCATATTGCTACTTGCTTTAGCCAGCCTGACGATGGCTTTGGTCAATCCTAAAATTGGAACCAAAATGGAAACTGTAACAAGGGAGGGAGTAGATGTTGTGTTTGCTATTGACGTTTCAAAAAGTATGGAGGCAGAAGATATTGTGCCAAACCGATTGGAGAAATCCAAACAATTGGTCACCCAGATCGTCAATGATTTGGCGGGCGACCGGATTGGGATAATAGCTTATGCGGGAAGTGCCTTTCCTCAACTGCCAATTACCACAGATTATGCTGCCGCAAAAATGTTCCTGCAAGCTATGAATACCGATATGGTGTCATCTCAGGGGACAGCTATCAATGATGCGATAGATCTGGCTACCACTTATTATGATGATGCCGACCAAACCAGCAAAGTTCTGTTTATAATAAGTGATGGGGAAGATCATTTTGGAGAAGTTGGTCCTACTGCCAAAAAAGCTGCCGAACTGGGAATACGTATTTTTACCATTGGAGTTGGAACCACCAAAGGGGCGCCAATTCCTCTAAAAAAGAATGGGATCATTCAAAGCTATAAAAAGGATCAAAACGGCGAAACTGTGATCACCAGAATGAATGAGGAAACCTTAAAAGAGATTGCTGCCAATGCGAATGGGAAATATATTGAGGGCAATATTACTTCTGAAGTGACCGCAGAAGTGACCGAAATACTTCAAAATATGGATAAAACCGAATTTGAAGCAAAGCAGTTTGCAGATTATCAGTCCCAATATCAGTGGTTTTTAGGTTTTGGAATTTTGTTGTTGCTTCTAGATATTTTTCTGTTGGAAAGAAAAACATTCTGGGTTAAAAAATTGAACCTGTTTAACGAACAAAGAAGTTAGGATGATGATGAAAAATATACCAGTTTTGAAGCTGCTCCGCACCTGCCTTTTAGTAGGTGCAGGTTTGTTGTTTTCCAACATTTCCTTCGGACAATCTATTCAGAAGGAAAACAAACAAATCATTCGAAAAACAGACAAGATTCTGAGGGAAGCTGAAAGGGAATTGAGTGAAAACGATTTTGCATCGGCTGAAGCTTCCTATAGGCAGGCTGTTTCCAAAAATCCTGAAAGTGTAACTGCCCGTTATAATATGGCAAATATGTATTACGGAAAAGAAAAACCGGCACAAGCCGCTACCCGTTATGATCAGGCCGGCAAAATAGCCGGAACTAAAGAAGAAAAGCACCGGATATTCCATAATATGGGAAATTCCTTTATGGAACAAAAGAATTATGCGGGAGCTGTTGAAGCCTATAAAAATGCGTTGAGAAATATCCCTTCCGATGAGGAAACGAGGTATAATTTAGCTTTGGCTAAAAAAATGCTGGAGAAGGAGAAAGAAGATGGAGGTGGTGGAGAAGATGATAAAAAAGAACAAGATAAGGACGATAAAAACAAGGATAAAAAAGAAGGTGAAGATAAGGAAGATAAGGGCGGAGATCAAAAAGACGACTCTAAACAGGAACCTGAGAAACCGGATGATAAAGGCGATCCTAAGGATAAAAAGGAAGAAAAAGGAGATCAGGAAAAGGAACAACAAACGCAACCACAACCGGGTCAACTCTCAGCTCAACAAATTATAAATTTGCTGGAAGCCATGAATAATGAAGAAAAGAAGGTGCAGGAAAAAATAAATGCCCAAAAGGCTAGAGGAGCTAAAACCAGGACCGGGAAAGATTGGTAACCGGTAAAACCGAAATCGGGTTTAATAAAAACTTAAAAGACAAGTAAAACAAGGAATGAATTTAAGAATATTCATACTGTCATTTTTTTTAGCAATTTCAACTTTGAGTGTTGCTCAGGTTAAATTTGAAGCCAGCGTAAGTAAAAATAGGTTGGGAATAAACGAGCGCCTGAGAGTTGATTTTGAAATGAATCAGGATGGCGACAATTTTAAGCCGCCTTCTTTTAACGGGTTCACAGTTGTTGGCGGACCCAACCAGTCTGTAAGTAACAGTTGGATCAATGGGAAACGCACCTATTCCAAAACATACACTTATTTTCTGGCGCCTCAGGGCAGAGGGAAATTCCCCATTGGGCAGGCAGAAATAACGGTTGAAGGGAACACTTATAAAACCTCACCTGTTCAGGTTGAAGTTACAGCCGCGGTAGATACTCCCACCGATGGAAATAATTCAGACTTTGTCGCTTCAGAAAATCTGCATTTGGTTGCTGAAATTTCCAATCCGAATCCTTATTTGAATGAAGCAATTACCGTTGTTTATAAGCTTTACGTGAGTCCGCGAATAAGCGTTAGCAATTGGAGGGAAATGGATAGCCCTGTTTATCAGGATTTTTGGAGTCAAAATATCGATATTAAGCAGTTAAACATACAATCTGGGGAGTTCCAGGGGGAGCCATACAGATATGTCATTCTGCGTAAAACAATTTTATATCCTCAAAAAATCGGGGAGCTGGAAATAGAACCTTTGACTCTTTCAGTTTCGGTAGATGTGCCCAGTGACCGCAGGGACATATTTGGAGGCAGGCTTTTTACCACAATAGATAAAACAGTGGCTGCGGGGAATAGGACAATAAATGTAAAAGCTTTGCCCCAGGCCAATAAACCTGAGAGTTTTACCGGTGCAGTTGGGAAATTTGATTTTAAGGTAACTGCAGACAGGTCCAGCCTTGCCGCTACAGAATCCCTGAACCTAAAAGTTGAGGTGAGGGGGAATGGCAATTTGAAATTATTTGAACTTCCGGAATTGCAAGTGCCTGCATCATTAGAAAAATATGAACCGGAACGCATCGAAAACGTAAGGACCGATTTAAATGGAACTCAGGGGAACATCATCGAAAATTACACGATCGTTACTATGCAAAAGGGAAAATTTCCAATTCCATCTTTATCTTTTTCCTGGTTCGATTTGGAAAGCAAGTCCTATAAAACCATAAATTCAGGAGAAATCCTGCTGGAAGTTTCCAATGCACCTGCAGGCGCAATCATCAGTTCAGGAAATTCAAATTCAGTAATTAAGCAAACAGTAGAATTAAATCAAAATCAATTTAAATATATCAGCTTAAACACTAATTTGAAAGCTATAAATTCCGGTTCCTTTTTTGGATCCTGGGAGTTTTGGTCGTTGTTGTCGTTTCCTTTTATCTTGATTATTTTAGGGGTTCTCCTGGGTAAAAAACGCGAAGCTTTGGCCAATGATGTAATTGGAAATAAGATTAAAAAAGCCGACAAGCTGGCCAGGAAATACTTGTTTGAAGCTAAAAAGAATATAGGAGATCAAAAAGCCTTCTACCTAACGCTTGAACGCGCTTTACACAATTACCTTAAGGCAAAATTGCATATTCAAACCAGGGAGATGAGCAAAGAACGGATTGTGGAGTTATTGGTAGAGCGCAAGGCCGATTCTGCAACAACCAAAGATTTTATCGCACTTATAAAGAGTTGTGAATTTGCACGATACACACCTTCTTCAAATGTAGAGATGCATCGGGATTATGATAATGCAGCCCAAGTAATTTCGGAATTGGACAAACAGTTATAGCTATGAATAAGATTGTTTATTTACTATTTATCTGCTTTTTTTCTTTGTCGGCACAAAACAAAGATTTATTTCAGGAAGCGAATACGGCTTATAATGAAGGGAATTATTCAGAAGCAATTAGTAATTATGAGCGCATTCTGGAGAATGACGAGACTTCAGCCGAGATATATTACAATCTGGCAAATGCTCATTATAAATTAAGCCAAATCGGGCCCAGTATCTATTACTATGAAAAAGCACTTCAACTCAATCCAGGCGATTCAGATGTAAAAAACAACCTGGAATTTGCCCAAAGAATGTTGATAGACAAGATTGAAGAGGTCCCAAAAACAGGGCTTTTAAAAATAATAAACAAGTTAATTTCAGTTCTCAGTTTTAATGGTTGGGCCTGGACAGCAGTGATTGGCTCGAGCTTGTTTGCCGCTTTTTTCCTTCTGTATTATTTCAGCAACTCCAGTAGGCAAAAAAGGCTTTTCTTTTCCACCTCTATAATTGCACTAATTATAATGTTGAGTGCTTTAATATTTGCTTTTCAACAACAGGAATATAATAATAACTCACAGTTTGCAATAATATTTTCTGAAGAAGCCATCATTAGAAACGAACCAACTCTAAGAAGCGATGAAATTTTAAGGTTGCACGAGGGGACAAAGATGAAAATTCTGGAAACTTTTCAGAACTGGATAAAATTTGAACTTGCCAATGAAATTCAAGGTTGGACGGATAAATCGGATGTCAGGTTTCTTTAAATATTTTTTTTCTTAGGTTAATATCAGATTAGAATTGCGTTGTTTATTTAATTATTGTTCTTTTAATGACTTGAAACACCTCAATTGAGGCAACTTTTTAAAGCTTGGAATTATGGAAGATTTTTATAACAAAATTATAGAAAATAACAAAAAGTGGGTTGAGAATAAACTTAAACTGGATCCTCAATATTTTGAAAGACTTTCCAATGGCCAAAAGCCACCCTTATTGTGGATTGGTTGTGCCGATAGCCGGGTGCCTGCAAATGAAATAATTGGGGCAGAACCGGGGGAGGTTTTTGTGCACAGAAATATTGCGAATATGGTGATCCATACCGATATGAACATGCTGAGTGTTCTGGATTATGCTGTTAATGTGTTAAAAGTGAAACATGTGATAGTTTGCGGGCATTACGGCTGTGGTGGGATAGAGGCTGCTATGACAAATAAATCAATAGGATTGATAGATAACTGGATAAGGCATATAAAAAATATTTACAGAGTCCATAAAAAAGAGTTGGACAGTATCGCAGATTTACGCGAACGAACCAATAGGTTTGTCGAGCTGAATGTTATAGAACAGGTATATGATCTTGCCAAAACTTCCATTGTGCAAAATGCCTGGGGAATTGATCAGGATCTGACGATTCACGGATGGGTATACGGCGTGGACAATGGAATTGTAAAGGATCTGGGAGTGAATTTTAAAAACGATTCCCAACTGGATGAAGTGTATAAGCTGGACTTTTAAGATCCAGTTAATTTCAGTTTAAATTATTTGTTAAGGACGATGGGTAGGAATTTTAACCGGGATCCTTTCTTAGGTTTCCAGATCATCCTCTAAAATATCTAAGTCTTTAGCCTTCCTCAAAATGGATGGCAAAAAAATGGGAGCAACGGTTTTAATGGGTGAAAACAATACCGATTCTTCAAGAGTTTCTTTTTCTACAAGATTAATATCTTCATTGGTAGAACCAAAAAACATAATTATTACACTAGCAATAAATGCTATTTTTAGAAAGCCAAATCCAGCACCTATAAGCTTGTTTAAAATCCCGAGTGCCGCAAAATTTGCGACTTTGGTAAGAAAATTACCTGCCAGGGAAATAAAAAACACAATTAGAATAAAGGTGATGGCAAAGGCTGCGAGATTCACAAACTGTATATTCCAGGAAACCTTATCGACCAGATAATCGCTTAAAATATGGGAAAAATAAATGGCCACGTAAATCCCTGCAATAAACCCTACAAGGGAAGCCAGTTCGGCAAAGAACCCGCGAAAAAAACCACGGACCAGCCCGTACAATAAAATTACAACCAGGATAATATCGACAATATTCATGAATTATAGATAGCATTTACAACGCCTAAGATACGTATCTTTGCGAAATGGCAAGAGATGAAGAGTTAAAAGAACGTTGGCTAAAGTTACAGAAAAAACTTTCTGACCAGTTTGCAGATGGGGATTTACTGGATTTGGATGCAATTATTTACTTAATTGGCATACAGGAATTTGGGCAACCCCACCGTCAGTTTAAAAAAGACCAAAAATTGGATCTTATGCATATAGCGATCTGCAGGCTCCTGGAACCTTATGGATATTATGAATTTGAACTTGTTGATGAGGATGGTTGGCCGCATTTTAAAAGATTGGAAATTTTGCCCAGTCTAAAAGCGGGTGAACAATCGGTATTGATGAAAGAGGCTATTGCAAATTATTTTTTAGCAAAAGGATATATAGGATAGGACGATCAAATCAGTATTTAAAGTGTCTATTTGTCCGGAGTACTTTTGAGTTAGTAAATAATAAAAGCAGATTTATACTAACTATTACAGAGTGAGTTATTTAAAAATTTGCTGCTGGTATAAGAGAGTTAAACTTTTGGAATTTTAGCCACTCAAAACTTTATAAACTGATCAGGTACAATACCTTTTTTAAAATAGTGAAATAAAAGCGCAATTTTAGTAAATTCGCGCTTCTTTAAAGAAATGAATTCATGATTGAAACGATAAAGGAACACATTGCTAAAGTAACCAGTTTTCAAGGCGGAACCTTGGAAGAGGTGGAAGCGTTCCGAATTGAATATCTGGGCAAAAAAGGACTTCTGAATCAGTTTTTTGCTGAATTTAAAAATGTTCCCAACGATCAAAAAAAGGATTTCGGTCAGGCCATCAATACCCTTAAAATTGCCGCGCAGGAAAAAGTGGCGCAGTTAAAAGATGCATTTGAAGGCCAGCAGGAAGAAAAGAATCTTTACGGAGATTTAACCCGTCCGGCAGAAGCTATAGAAATTGGGTCGCGGCATCCTATTTCAATAGTAAAAAATCAAATCATCGAAATTTTTTCAAATATTGGATTCAATGTTTCTGAAGGTCCGGAGATTGAAGATGACTGGCACAATTTTACAGCCTTGAACCTTCCGGAATATCATCCGGCAAGGGATATGCAGGACACTTTCTTTATACAAACCGATCCCGATATTTTATTGAGAACTCATACCTCATCGGTACAAGTGCGCTATATGGAAAACAACAAACCTCCTATTCGCACAATTTCTCCGGGACGCGTATTCAGGAATGAAGCAATTTCAGCAAGGTCACATTGTATCTTTCACCAGGTAGAAGGCTTGTACATAGATAAGGATGTCTCTTTTGCAGACCTTAAACAAACCCTATTGTATTTTACTGAACAGTTGTTTGGAAAGTCAAAGATCCGCCTTAGACCTTCTTATTTTCCGTTTACCGAGCCAAGTGCAGAGGTTGATATCTACTGGGGCCTGGAAACAGAAACCGATTACAGGATAACCAAGGGAACTGGTTGGCTGGAAATTATGGGCTGTGGAATGGTAGATCCCAACGTTCTTAAAAATTGTGGAATAGATCCTTCAGAATATTCCGGATTTGCCTTTGGAATGGGGATAGAGCGTATCGCGATGCTGCTTTATCAAATAGGTGACATTCGCATGTTTTACGAAAATGACGTGCGCTTCCTCGAGCAATTTAAATCGTCTTTATAAAAAATATAATCCGGATTCAAAATTTAGAATGAAATCTGAATTATTAAAATCTGAATAAAATAAAAAGCGGGTTGTCTATTTTTAGACAACCCGCTTTGATATACATCTATATTTATAAGATTATAAAATACCCTGATCTAACATTGCATCGGCAACTTTTATAAATCCGGCAATATTCGCGCCTTTAACATAGTTTACATATCCATCATCTTGAGTTCCGTATTTTGAACAAGCAATATGAATTGAAGTCATTATTTGATGTAATTTGGCATCTACTTCTTCAATAGTCCAATTTAATTTCATGGCATTTTGAGACATTTCTAATCCAGACACTGCAACCCCACCTGCATTTGCTGCTTTACCCGGAGCAAACGGCAATTTGTGCTTATGAAATAGATCAACAGCTTCCGGGGTACATCCCATATTGGAAACTTCAACAATATATTTTACGCCATTTGCAATCAATAATTTTGCGTCCTCACCATCCAGTTCGTTTTGAATTGCACTTGGCATCGCGATATCCACAGCAACTTCCCAAGGCTTCTTACCAGGGATAAATTTAGCTTCCGGGAAGACTTTTACATAAGGAGAAACTATATCATTATTGGAAGCCCTAAGCTCTAATAAATAAGCAATTTTTTCAGCATCTAAACCCCGCTCATCATAAATATATCCATCAGGACCGGAAAGAGTAACTACTTTGCCACCAAGCTCTGTAACTTTTAGGGCAACACCCCAGGCTACATTGCCAAAACCAGAAACAGAAACTGTTTTGCCTGTAAATGTGTCGTTATGCATTTGTAACATTTCATTGGTAAAATAGGTAGCTCCAAAACCTGTAGCTTCTGGTCTTATCAAACTTCCACCCCAATTTAAACCTTTACCCGTGAAAACACCGGTATTTTCAAATTGTAATTTCTTGTACATACCATACATAAAGCCTATTTCTCTACCGCCGGTTCCAATATCTCCAGCGGGAACATCAGTGCTTGGTCCTATAACACGCCATAATTCCAACATAAAAGCCTGGCAAAAACGCATTATTTCCGCATCTGATTTACCTTTTGGATTGAAATCAGATCCGCCTTTAGCGCCTCCCATTGGCAAAGTTGTTAGGGCATTTTTAAATATTTGTTCAAATCCTAAAAATTTAAGAATGCTTAAGTTTACGCTTGGATGCAGTCGAATTCCTCCTTTGTATGGTCCAATAGCATTGTTAAATTGTACTCTGTGTCCCAAATTAACCTGAACACCGCCTTCATCATCTACCCAGGAAATTCTAAAAGTTAAAATACGATCAGGTTCAACCAATCGTTCAATTATTTTTGCAGCCTCATATTGAGGGTTTTCATCATAAATTGTTTGAATAGATTCCAACACTTCGTGAACGGCTTGCAAGTATTCCTTTTCCCCCGGATGTTTGGTCTCGAGGTTGATTAATATATCTTTTACATTCATAATATATTTGATTTAAACGTATATAAAATTTATTAAATATTTAATAATTAAACACAAAATTACGCATATTAAATTATATTTATTTTAAAAAACAGCCCTATATTTTTAATATTCACTATTTTTTTTAACTAAAAATAATCAAATCCAAAAAACCCCGATCCTTAGAGGTTATTCGACATTTAAAACCTGATCTCGTTTAGATAATTAAACTTTTTTATTGATAAAATTATAAGGTATTGGTTTACATAAATCCTTCAGGAGGGAGGTTCTCCAATAAATCATCGGTTGTTTCCTGAGACTCTTCAGGTTTAAATTCTTTTTTAAAAATAGCGGCTTTCCCGTCTTTCCCGTCAATAATTACTTCCAAGGGTTCTTCAAAACGTATATGTCTTAAATATTCATCTTCATATTCGGCTGGTTGACTATTTAAATACTTTAGATCGAAAAAGCCATCATCTATAAAAGGATTTATTGTTAAATAACCCACTTTAAATGAAGTTAAATTTTGAAAAAAATGAGTTCCCTGGCTGGGTTCTATTCTAAAATCTTTTAAGCCAGACTCAACAATAATTTTAGCTGCAGAAATTTGTGGCCAAATCACAGGAATGCCTAACCATGGATCACTGGAGCCCCATCTCCCGGGACCTATAAGAATATATTGTTTGTCTGATTTATTGAATTTTTTATTAATACGTTCTACCGCTGCTGCTATTTGGAATGTATTTGCTGCGTCAAAGGTTTCAGGTTTTACGTAAACAAGGTCCCTCATATTACCATAATTTCCATTCCCCAGCGCCGATTCTGAATAGATAATAGTATCCTCAACATCAAACTTCTCGGGAAGTTTGC
>JBDNHN010000263.1:0-3043 GCA_041688725.1 Gillisia sp. | reverse complement strand
GAGTGCTTTACATCGGTTTTGGCTCAATTCAACCGGAAATTCTTCATCTTCGATATAAGCCTCAAAACCATACTTCTCAAAGAGGAATTTGGTCAATTCATTTAATTGATATTGATTGGGTTCCTTTAAAAATTCGAAACTAGAGGGCACAATAACGTACTTATAAGAATTGAGGTCCTGCCCAAAAGTGGAAGAAAGGAATCCTATAAAAACGAAGATAAAAATCAGTAATTTTTTCATTTGTAAATTATTAGTGCTCTTTATTGGGTTCCCAAACTTTCGGGAATAATATGCATTAGTTTTAATTATTTTCTGAGTCAATTTCCGGCTGTCCACATTTCATCAGTCTATATTATTTTTTAAGTGGATGTTTCCAAAATTAAAATTATAATAGCTAAAAAATGTCATTGTCAACTTCAATATTTATTGAATACAAATTGAAATCCAAGTTGTACAGATTCACTATTGGATTTTGCCAGATTAAAGTATCCTAATAAATTGTCGGCTGCAAGATAAAAATTAAAATTCTTTAATCGGGTAGAAACAAGTAAACCAAGATTAGTATATGAAAAATCATCCACGGTATAGGCAATTTTCATCCTGAAATTTTGGGTAAATTTTCGATCGAAATAAGCATTGAAAGCATATTTTAATCCTTTGGGCCTGTTAATCCCAAAGAGATGGACCCCAACTAAATTTTGAGCCCTTTTGTTTTCAGGGATCAAATAATTACAAGGTTGATAAAATTTTCCGAAACCGTATTCCAGGGAAGCGTTTAATATATAAGGCCGCCACGTAATATAGGCTTCATTTAAGGTTTCATCTGTCAAATTTTCATCAATCTCATCCTCAAAAATATCCCAATAAGGAAGCGTGGAACCTCCAGGACCGGCATCAGGAAACAAGGGTTCAATCCCATCTGTTTGATAACTCCCGTAGTACAAATAGTTCTCCACATCCTTTTTGTGAAACATAAGGCCCAGATCCTGCACAGATCCGGTAACAATTAAATGTTCCTCGATCTTATAGGTGGCGCCAAGGTCTACCCCTACTCCAATATTCCCTCCAAAAAAGGAACGTTTGAGCACATCGGCAGTAGCTTCTTCCACTGTGTTATTCTCATCTATTAAAGATTTGTAGCCGGATGTATTTACCCTGACATTGATATTTTCAGCGAAATGGCGATAATAATTGGGACCTTCCGGGCTGTTCTTTGTTGTAAAATACCCCGTATTATCTGTGCTTTCCACATTAAAAATTCCTGAATAAATTTTTAACCGGCCTCCTAAGGTAAGCTGGTTATTAATCTTTTTATTGAGTCCTACATGATAAACCGTCATCGCCTCCCCGGTAAAACTCACATGAGAAAAATTGAAGGGAACATTGATATAATCATTATTGCCCTCATTTACCAAAACAGCCGGATCTTTGGGGAAATATGCAAACACATCCATTTCCTGATAAATTCCCATAGAGAGATAACTATCATTCCTGAGCCGCCAACCAAAGAATAAAATCTCGAGCTGTTCCCGAGCTGTAAAATAATCGGTACTGGTCAGTTTTCTTATCGCCTTTGTAACCCGTTCATTTATATTTGGATTTGAATCGTTAAAAATATCATACAAATTCACTCCGGAAGTACCCGCCGAAAAATGAATTTGAGATAGGAAAGGAATTCCTATATGTTTGTCAAAGGTGATATTTGTTCCCGGATTGCTCATCAGGCTTTGGGGCAGGCTTCTTACATCGTACAACAATTGTTTGTTCTGTCCCTGGGACAGTATTGCAATTAAAAAACAAATTAGGGTTAGAATAAATCTCATGCTTTTAAAATTCAAAAGAGAACAGTCCCTTAGATTGGAATTTCAGTTCTCCGGTAAATGGCCCCTTGCCCGGCAAGGCTTCAATTTCTACGGCCATTTTAATTGATCGCCGAATTACTTGAATTTGATCAAATTTTATCAAATCTATTACTTCGGTAACAGCAGGATTATTTTTATCTCCGGGATTAATATTAAATTCAACTACGTGTTGGGCACTATTATTTTCAGACAGAAAAGAAATTTTATTGTGAAATGACTGCGAAAAAGAGTTGATATATTTAAAACTGAATTCAACTTCCATCAGGTCGTCCTGAATATAAGAGTCGTCTAAAAATTCCAGTCGGACTGTATCGCGGAGTATGGTTTTTTGCTGATTTGTTAAGCTATCTGCAAAATCGGCTTCATCTACATCAAAAATAAGCAGGTCAATTTGAAGTTTTGGTTTTAAACTGATGTCTTTAGCCTGATCCAGATCTACATCTTTCACACAAGAAACTGATCCTATGACAAATAGAAACAAAAGAAAGGTCTGAAGTATTGTTTTAAAAAAGGGCATTTTAGGCAAAAATCTTTTAAAAAAAAACGAAGATACCCCTTCTTTATTGTTATAAATATTTTCGCAATTCATTTAACTTTTGAATTTGAAGAGTTTCCAGAATTTCATTTTTTTTGTAATAATCAAAATAAACAGATCGCATTCCTGCATTTATTGCTCCCTGCACATCTGCTTGGTAATTATCACCAATCATCAGGCTATTTTTGGATAGGGCATTGGATTTCTGGAGTGCCTTCTCAAAAATTTGCAGATGCGGTTTTTTAACTCCTGCTTCCTCCGAAGTTGTAACGGTAGAGAAAAAAGCCGCGATTTTTGAGTTGACCAATTTATGATGTTGTATTTCCTCAAACCCATTCGTAATTATATGTAACTGGTATTTTGAATGCAAATATTCCAAAATTTCTAGTGTATCCTCCAGCAAATGATTATAATTGGGTAAAAACTGAATATATTTATCAGACAACACTATGATAATTTCTGCCGAAACCTCTAGTTTTAGCAACTCAAAAGTTTCTTTTAATCTGCCAATTCGAAGGGTTTCCTTGGAAATTTGATTATTTCGGTACAATTCCCAATAGTTAAAATTTATGGGTAAATATGCATCCAAAAATTCCTGCAGGCCAATATCAATTTTTTCCTCTTTGAACAAGAATTCAAAAGCAAG
>JBDNHN010000262.1:0-7103 GCA_041688725.1 Gillisia sp. | reverse complement strand
CCTATACATTATTCTATTCAGCCTTTAAAAAAACAATTATTTATAGACATGAACGAGAATAGCATTGACAGTTTCGCAAAAAAGGTAAAAGCAGGGGAGACATTTTTATTTATTTAAATTCAAAAAAAATTAATTCAATATTAAAAATTGGTATTTCTTTTTCTTAAATCAATTCAGGATCCATAAATCTAAAATAAATTTTCTAAGGGAAACTTTGAGTATTAGTGACTTTGATTAAGAAAGGTTCAGTATTTTAATTTTCAAATAAAATCAGACATCCCATATCCTCTGATTAATACTGAACCTTGAATCTTGAACCTTGGGTTTTAAATTCGGAATCCTAAATCAACAAACCAGGGCATAGGTTTGATTGGCTATTTCAAGTTCTTCATTTGTAGGGATCACCAGTACTGTTACTTTTGATTCTTCGGTACTTATAATTCTATTTTCTTTAGAGCGGACATCATTTTTAAGCAGATCTAATTCTATTCCCAGAAACTGCATCTCCTCACAAACCATTTTTCTGATTGTACTGCTGTTTTCACCAATTCCGGCAGTAAAAACCAACGCATCCAAACCATTCATTGCAGCCGTATAAGCACCCATATATTTTTTGATCCTATAGGCATTCATTTCCAAAGCCAATTTACATTCGTAATTGCCTTTTTCCGCTTCTGATTCAATATCGCGCAGATCACTGTAGCCGGTAAGACCCAACATTCCGCTTTTATTGTGTAAAATATCGCTTACTTCCTTTACTGTATATCCCAGATGTTCTGTCATATAAAAAATAACCGACTGGTCAATATCACCGCTGCGTGTTCCCATAATAAGACCATTAGCAGGCGCAAATCCGAGGGAATGGTCTATACTTTTCCCGTCTTTTACAGCTGTAATACTGCATCCATTTCCCAAATGAACCGTAATTATTTTTGATTGTGGTTTTTTAATTATCTGAATTGCTTGCTCTGATACATATTTGTGGCTGGTTCCATGAAACCCGTACACTTGTATCTTGTTTTCATTTAAAAAGGAATTCGGTATGGCATATTTATGAGCTTTGGCTGGAATACTTCTGTGAAAAGCAGTATCGAATACAGCTACTTGCCTGGCTTCGGGAAAAATTTCTTCAGCAACTTCAATCCCGGTCAAATTATGCGGGTTATGCAAAGGTGCTAAGGAAAAAAGCTCTTTTATTTTTTCTTTTACTTTTTGGTTTATAATGATAGTCTCAGAGAAAGTAGGGCCTCCATGAACCACTCTATGGCCGATGGCGGGTATTTCGGAAGCATTTTTAATTACTCCTTTTTTATCATCCATCAATATATTTGTAATCTCTTTTAAAGCTAAAGAATGATCAGGGATTTCCATTTCCTCTGTTATTGAAAAACCTTTTGATGTATAATGCAGTTTTGAACCTTCCTGACCGATCCTTTCCACCAGTCCGGAAGCTAAAACCTTTTCTTCCGGCATTAATATCAATTGAAACTTTAAGGAAGAACTTCCTGAATTAATGACTAAAATATTTTTCATGGGTAGATTTTTATTGTTTTTATCAGTCCCCAATGGCAATCGGGGGTAATTGCCTAAAATTGGCTTCATTTAAAATTTAAATTCCCTGTGCCTGAATTGCAGTTAGGATTACGGTATTAAATACGTCATCCACAGTACATCCACGGCTTAAATCATTCACCGGTTTGTTCAAACCCTGCAACATTGGGCCAATGGCCAAAGCTCCGGTTTCCCGCTGTACAGCTTTATACGTGTTATTCCCTGTATTTAAATCGGGGAATATCAATACACTTGCTTGTCCCGCGACTTCAGAATCTGGTAATTTGCTTTTACCTATTGTCATATCTACGGCGGCATCATATTGGATTGGTCCTTCAACTTTTAGATCGGGACGCAATTGCTTCACTATTTCAGTAGCGGTCCGTACGCGGTCCACATCTTCTCCTTTTCCTGAGGTTCCGGAAGAATAAGAAAGCATGGCAATTTTTGGTTCCATTCCGAAGGCTTTGCTGCTTTCTGCAGAGGAGATAGCAATTTCGGCAAGTTGTTCAGCAGTAGGGTTGGGGTTGATTGCACAATCTCCAAATACCGACACCCGATCTTCCAAACACATAAAAAACACAGAAGAAACTACTGAAACTCCAGGTTTTGTTTTGATAAACTGTAAAGCAGGGATTATAGTATGTTGCGTGGTATGAGTTGCCCCGGAGACCATCCCGTCTGCATGACCCTTATAGATCATCATAGTGCCAAAATAGGAGACATCGCTCATCCTGTCTTTTGCAATATCAAGGTTTACGTTTTTGTGTTTCCGGAGTTCGAAATAGGTCTCTGCATAGTCCTCTAAATTGGGAGATGTAGTGGGATTAATGATCTCTACTTTATCTAAATCCAATTTTATTCCAAGGTTTTCAACTATTCTTCTGATGGTTTCTTCCTCCCCAAGTAAGGTGATATCTACCAGGTCCATTGCTATCAAGCGTGAGGCGGCAATTAAGATACGCTCATCTGTACCTTCAGGCAATACAATATGTTTTTTTGCCTGTTGAGCTCGTTTCACTAAACTATATTGAAACATTCGTGGGGTAATTCCGCGTGGATTAAAATTAATGAGTTGCTCTACCAAAGGATCAAATAAAACATGTTGTTCAAAGGTGCTAATGGAGGTTTCTATTTTTTGAATGCTACTTGCATAAATATTGGATTTAATAGAGCCTATGGCATTGGCGACATTAAAAGTTCCATCTTCAACAGATATAATTGGAACTATTTGCGACAATCCATCTATCAGTTTCAAAATAGTATCTTCGGGGATAAGACCTCCTGTTAAAATTATACCCGAAATTCTAGGATAATTACTGGAAACATTTGCCTGTAAAGCTCCCAAAATAATATCAGCTCTATCACCAGGGGTAATTACTAAACTTTCATTTTTTAAATGATTCAGATAATTACGAAGCTGCATGGCACCAACACCAAAATTTCCGGTTTGATTATCTAAAAATTCTTTTCCGAACAAAACCTTCCCGTTTAAGGCGACTAAAATTTCCTTAAGCGTTGGATTTACAAGTGTTTCGATTAAGGGTATGGCAAAAACACCGACTTCTTTCGGTAAAAATTCACGCATGCCATCTAAAGCGATCTGTAGATTTTCCGGTTCAATTTTATTGCAAACAATGGACATCACCTTTACATCTTTATTGATAAAAGCGTGATAGGCCATTTGAAGGTTGCCCATAAGAACTTCCTCCGTTTTATTTTTCCCGCTGGCAACTATAATAACAGGGATTCCAAGGTTTTTGGCTATGAGGACATTTACATCAAATTCAAATACATTTCCTTCGCCAGAAAAATCGCTTCCTTCTACTAAAACGAAATCGAATTCATCCTCAAGTTTCTTGTATTTACGTATGATGGTATCGATTATTTCACCGGATTCTCCTTCGTTGCGTTTATGGATTATTTCACTCCTGGTAAAGGCAAAGGTATCCTCGTAGGGTATTTTTAAATCGAAATAACTAAGGACAGTATCGATATGATTATCCTTTTTTCCAATTTCGAAATCATCAATAATTGGTCTGAAATAACCAACTTTCACAGTTTTCCCTAAAAGCGTGCGCATCAGTCCTAATGAAATGAGCGATTTCCCGCTGTTGGATTCTAATGTGGCAATATAAATTCCTTTGTTCATGTTGTTTTAATTCTTTTCCAAAAATACGATTATTGAAAATTTAAAGTTTCGTTTTTTGAATATTTGATTTAAAATTATACGAAAACGTTTTTTCTAATTCAAAATTCAATATTTATAATTCAGTATTCAGTATTCAAAATTTCAATTTAATAAAAGCGGGATACATTTCTGCACCCCGCTTTTATTAAATTAAACAAATAAATTTTAAAAATTGAGGTTCAATTTCGCATAGTAATAAGCACCGCTAATTCCCATTTGAACAGAATCCCAATAACCTCCGCCTTCGCTCCAGTCATCTTGTTGATCCGGATAAACGTTAAACAGGTTATTGCTTCCTATATTCAATTTTGTATTATCACTTAGCTTAAAACCTAAATTTAAGTCGGTTACAAATTTTGAACCGTAGGTGTCCGTTGCTGCAGCTACCTGGTTTTCAAAACTACCGTAATCGGCTACATCTTCAAACATTTGGTAATCCACAAGTTCCACTTCGCTAAATCTTGTTAAGCCCAAGGCTGCATCGAACCAATTTATATCATACTTAAGATTAAGGCTCAATTTGCTATTTGGGGCCGAAGCGAGCAGAAAACTCTGATCCCTTACCCCGAAAAATGTTTCCTTATTAAGATTTCCATTTTTAACATCAATTATTGTCATATTGTTGATATTCCCAATAAAACTGGAAGACAGAGAGCCACCACCAATTGCGGTTTTATGAGATATAACTATATCCAAACCAAGAGTTTCTGTATCTGCTCCATTGACAAAAAATTGTGCGGCCTCAACATTGGGAATCTGAGGAGCGTCAAAATTTCCTGTCAACACAATCCGGTCTTTTACCTTAATATAATACCCGTCCACGGTGGCTGTAAGTTCTCCGAAAGTAGAAGTGAATCCAAGGGAACCGTTTAACGCGGTTTCTTCTTTCAATGAGCCAATTCCAAAGGACGCAGTCACAGGGCTATTGTTTGGAGACAATTGAGTATCCAATGCCTCGCCGCCCACAAAATTTGTAAATCGCAGGTTGTAGTATATTTGTGCGAGGGAAGGTGCTCTAAAACCTGTACTTACAGATCCTCTGATATTCACGTTATCTGTAGCCTTATATCTGGCTGCCAATTTTCCATTAAATGTACTTCCAAAATCGCTGAAATCTTCATATCTGGCAGCCGCCGCCAATAAAATTTTATTGGTAAATTCCATCTCTGTATCTACATAAAGTGAGATGTTGGAACGGCTCCTGTCAACAACATTGTCTGGGCCATAACCTGGAAATCCTTGAGAACCGCCCGGTCTTAAATCCTCGGTTATAGGATCTGTAGGTTGTACCTGGGTGCTGGGGTCTACAATGATTCTGCCGTCCGTATCAAATGTTCCGTAAGATCCTTCTTCTCCTTCAAAAATCACAAAATTTTCAGTCCTGTATTCAGCTCCCATCGCCAAATTAAATCCTGCCAATATATCGTCATAATATTTTGAAAAATCAAGATTTATAGTGTTTTGACTTAAGCTGTGCCCACCGGCATCAAAATCGTTTGAGGATAATTCCTCCAGGGAAGCATTCAGGGTTCCTTTGATCAAGTAATGAAAATAGTTTTTTCCATAGGTATTGCTGATGTCTACCAACCAACCACTATCGGTTTTTGTCCTAAATCCTGTCGAAGCAGAAACATCTGTGATAATTGATGTAATACGAGGGGTGAAGCCATTAGGATAAATACTCACAACATTTCTAGCCGTAGGGTTGTTTCGTGTAAATGCGTAAGCATCAGTATCCCTGTAGTTACGGCCACCAAAAGCATAAAATTGAGATTTTTCTGAAAGGGGAACCATAATATTTCCAAAGAAATTGAATCCGTCTATCGCTGCTTCTCCAAAACCACGTCTAAAATCGAATCCCGGTCTTAATGTTTTATTTTTACTGATATATTCTGTGGTAAAGTTGGCAAAACCTTCTTCCCCAATTGCAACACCGTAATTTGCGGTTACTTTTACAGAACCTCCATCAAAAGTCTTGTCCTTTCCAATTGCATTTCCGTCTCTTTCTGGATCCAGTCTGTTTCCATCGGTATTTGCAGTTCCTTCCGGAAAATCGCCATCGGCATTCGTATTATAAAAACCGTAGCTTACATTGGCGGTAAATTTTTCTACCTGATCGTTCAAAACAAGATTGATAACCCCGGCAATCGCATCAGATCCATATTGGGCTGAAGCACCATCCCTTAAAATTTCGATTCTTTTAATAGCGCCGGCAGGAATAGCATTTAAATCGGTTCCTGTATTACCACGTCCTCGGGTACCAAAAATGTTGATTAATGAGGATTGATGTCTTCTTTTTCCATTGATCAAAACCAGGGTTTGATCTGGTCCCAATCCTCTTAAGGAAGCAGGATCAATATGATCTGCACCATCAGAACCCGATTGTTTGTTCGCGTTAAAAGAGGGAGCTGCATATTGCAGCAATTCATTTATTTCAATTCGCCCGGTTTGCGTGGCTACCTCCTGAACATCGATAACATCTATGGCAACGGGTGTATCTGTAGCAGTTCTTTTTGGACTTCTGGAGCCTACAATTTGTACTTCATTCAAGGCCACACCATCGGCAAGACTTACATTGAGTGTAGTTTCACCGTTTACGCTTTTTTCAAGGGTTTCATAGCCAATAAAACTAAAAACCAAAATGGCATTCTCACTTACATTTATGGAATATTTTCCATCCAAATCTGTGATCGTTCCATTATTGATGTTCTTTTCCAGTACATTCACTCCAGGTAAAGGTGCACCTGTGTTATCGGTTACCGTACCCCCAACTTCTTGCGCAAACAGGATTGTGGGGCTGAATAGTAAAATTAATACCATTAAAAATTTTTTCATAAATAAATTGTGTTAAGGTTAAATAATAATCTTTTCAAGATAGTTAATTGATTCATAAGATAATGAAATAAATTATACATGTACTAAAATAACACACTAAGTGAAAGTAAACAGTTAATATTCGGGTCGTAAAATTATATAAAAAGGGAAAAAGATCTAGAAAATATTTAAAACTGTATTATGAATGATAATCAGCATTTTAATCTAAAAGGTGTAAAATAGAAAAAATAAAAGATTTGAGAAACTACAGGAATGATCGTACGGAATAAAAAATCAGAAACGGTTATTTTTCAGCCAATTCAATGGGCGGAATCTTCAAATCATTACTCAATTCAATCCTCCAATTTTCAAGATTAATAGCTATATTTGCAGCCGCTTAGAAATGGGCGTTAAAAATTTAAATTTCAAATATGAAAGCTGGAATTGTAGGATTGCCAAACGTAGGAAAATCGACACTTTTTAATTGTTTATCTAATGCAAAGGCACAAAGTGCCAATTTTCCTTTTTGTACTATAGAACCGAATAT
>JBDNHN010000261.1:0-6433 GCA_041688725.1 Gillisia sp. | reverse complement strand
TTTGCCTTTTATGTCTTCAGGCAGTTGTTCCTCAATGTTCCGCATATCGGCGACCAATCTGGGACAAGCGGCTTTACAGGTGGTGTAGATCATTACCATCACCAAAACATCACCCTGCAGATCTTTTATCTGAAGCTCTTCCCCATTCTGATTTGTCCAGGTAGAGGGCAGATTGTAAATGGACATATCAGTAAATCCCACTGAATCTGTATCTGTATCTGTTTTCGCTTCAGTTAATTCTTTATTTTTTTTATCTGAAGCCTGATTGCAGGAAGCAAATAATAAAATACTTAAAATACAAATTGCTGATATTTTTTTCATCTTAATTTTTTTTCTCTTAGTTCTTCTTTCTAACATCTAACTTTTAACTTCCAACTTCTCGGCATCCATAGCGCATCTGAAACCCAAATTTTTAATGGCATATCGCGCTTTGATGCTTCCTCTAAAGGCATAGCGCATAAATGCAGCATAGTCCATTAGATCTGTGGCGCCTATGGCTCCACCGCAAAACAGGTTTCTGTCTGTGGAGTTACCTTTTCTGGATTCTCCGGAAATTAAAACCGAATTAAAATCCATTGCCCATTCCCAAACCAAGCCGTGCAGATCGTAAACCCCCCAATAATTTGGGGAGTTGCTCCCAATGGAATTGTCAAAGGTTTTTGGGGTTTCGTACCATGAGAGGATCTTTTGGTTATAGCTGTCTTTAATTCGTGCATCGGGCGAGGTTTCATCGGCCATTGCGGCATATTCCCATTCATCCAGTGTGGGAAGCCTTTTTCCTTGGCATTCGCAATATTTTTTAGCAGCAAACCAGGAAACATTGGTAATGGGAGCATTAGGCAAAGTTTCCTTGCCAATGTTCAGATCATTTTCCCAGTGAAATAAATATCTTTCATCAGCAAAAAGTTTTATCACCCGGGATTTGCTCCAATCCGGATTTTTTTGGACAAACTGCAAAAAATCAGCATTGGTGACAGGGTATATATCCAGAAGAAAAGTTTTTACCTCTACCCTGGCAGAATCGACACCATAAAGGGGTAGGAATTTCCCCCCTTTTACTCGTGCCATTTCAATTTCATTTTTCTGCGCAAAAGATGCTGTACAAAAAAATCCGATAATTACAACAATGGCGATTTTGAGGTTTTGACTGAGCATTTTTATTTCGATTTTCAGTTTTCTGTAGTAATGTTCATTTTATCAACTTTCCAACATTCCAACTTTTTCACTTTCTCTTCTAACTTTGTACTTCTAACTTTTTTTCGGTGTTACTTTCTAAGAGATTTCACCATTTCTGGGGTTACCACTGTCTTGTTGTTTCCCCAACTGTTATATGCATAGGTGAGCACATCGGCAATTTCGTCATCGGTAAGATTCTGGCTGGGCATTATACTGTTAAATTGATTGCCATTTACCGTGACTCCACCAGTCAAACCATTTAAAACTATCCCTATCGCCCTGTTTGCATCGGCATTTAAGAAATCTGATTTTGCCAGGGGAGGAAAAACACCGGGAATCCCCTCTCCTGTAGCTTGGTGACAGGCAAAACAAGTTTGCATATAGAGTTGTTTCCCATGTTCCAATTGCTGAGCCAAAGTTTTGGAAGGTACAGGACCAGAGGTTTTTTCAGAATCGGCCACTGGCATTTTTTGGATCACGCTTCCTTCGGGCAAATAAATTTTATCCGATTGCTCACCGGAATAAATTTTAAGATCTTTCTCGCCTTCCACCTTTAACATTCCCAATGCACCTTTATTGAATGCGCGGAATATGGAGTGGTCCACTAAAAGGAAAGTTCCCGGAACTTCTACCTTAAGCTCAATCATAGCAGCGCCTCCAGCAGGAATAAGGGTTGTTTGAACATTTTCATTTATCAAACTCCCACCTTCTACATGGACCCTGTCAAAAATTTCCCCTATCATATGAAAAGAGGAAACGAGATTGGGTCCTGCGTTGCCCACAAATAAACGAATGGTTTCCCCAACTTTGGCCGTGATGGCGTTGTCTCCGGTTAAGGCGCCGACCTTTCCATTAAATAGAACATAATCCGGGTTTTCATCTATTGCTTTTTGCATATTAAATGGCTGCAAACCCGGCTTTCCGTAAGCATCTTCGGTATAGAAATCACCTTGCATGACGTAATATTCTTTATCTACCGGAGGAAGTCCACCTTTGGGTTCTACCAGGATCAATCCGTACATCCCGTTGGCTATGTGCATTCCCACAGGCGCTGTTGCACAATGGTACACATACAAGCCGGGGTTTAAGGTTTTAAAAGAAAAGATCTTTTCATGTCCGGGAGCTACAAGGGAAGATTCCGCTCCTCCACCAGGGCCAGTAACCGCGTGCATATCAATATTATGTGGCAGTTTATTGTCCGGGTGGTTTTTAAGATGAAATTCCACCTCATCCCCTACTCTGGTTCTAATAAAACTTCCCGGAACTGTTCCTCCAAAGGTCCAGTACATATATTCTACTCCGTTGGCAATTTCGGCTACCTTTTCTATAATTTCCATATCCACCACCAACTTTGCTGCTTTTCGGGCACCAACAGGTTCAGGCACATTTGGCGGGGAAGTAAGTTGGGCTTGTATTTTCGAATTTATTTTGATATCTGTTGAATTTACTTCATCAGATTTACAAGAAACAATTGTCGATACAAAAACAAGTACCATTACTAACATTAAATAAATTTTGAAGCCTGAACTTCTATTGGAGTAATTATTTCCGTTCATAAAATTTGGTGTTTAATTAATTGAAATACAAATTAAGACATTTTTGTCCGATTAAATTATGATCAAGGTCATATTACGCTTATTTATACTCATTAAAATTTAAAATCCAATGGAATTAATTGTGGATTTCTGAACAAACCTAAAAATTCATTTGAAATACGCATAATAAAAGCTGATGTTTTTTCTAAATAATCTGTTCGAAGAAGTGCAAATTGTGATTAGGAATGATTATCCCCCTACTTTTAGTCTAAAAAATTTCGCAAGAGAGATCTGATCTGGATTCTTAACTAATCAGTACTTAAGGTGCGCAAATTCTGAAGTACATTGAGTCAAAAGAAAAAATAAACAGATTGCTACTAATCGGAACAGAATATTTTATTCAAAAATTTGCTGTTTGTATGAACACTTTATAAAAACTTCCACCTTGTATCTCAAGAAAAATTGGTCACCTGCTGATTTCAACAATCCATAAAAAAGAGAATAACTTGAAAATTTTAGGGAATCAAAAATTCAATAATAAATTATCCATTTATTCATTTCCTCACAATGAGAAAAGTTTTTAATTAAATATTTAAGGGAATCGTTCACCAGGTGACCTTTTCTTTCAATTAGGATATTGCCCTTTTCACGCATTAGATCCTTAAATCGCTGAAGATCTTCCTTTTGCTTTAAATCTAAAAAATTTCGTTTATATAATTCAGCTTTTTCAAACCTGGTCTCCCTTTGCGCTTTATAATTAGTGTTTTCTACGGTGACAATTTCATCGTTTAAATAAAAAGAGGCTGAAGGAAGTAAATAATCATAAACGATCAATCTGTTGAAATCCTTTCCCGATTTTTGTTTTGCAAAACCTATCAGTTCTTTCGCAGAATTTATTATATATGGATTTCCGGAGCTGAACAACGCATCGGTAAACAACAGGCAAATACTAAAAAACATTCCCAAATATATCAACTGAAATTGCTGATTTATACCTGGGTATTTAATTAAATAAATTGCAATACCCGCAGTGGACAGGATAAGTAGAATTGCGTATTTCCCATCCAGGAAAATCCAACCGCCAAGCCCTCCCACAATCAAACCTAAAAGAAGTAACACAAATAGTCCAAAATATATCCTAACATATATACTGATCCATTTCCCGATAGAATTAAACAAAATATACCCACCTAACAAAGAGATAAAAGAATAAATGGGAAGAATGTACAAAACCAATTTTGAAGAAAAAGCGGAAAATATAACCAGCAATATAACAATAGTGACGGATATTACAAGGGCTATGGATTTTTCAAATACAATGGTTCTAAGTTTTCTTTTAAGATCCAAAATTATAAAAACCAACCAGGGAAATCCTAAAAGTGGTGCTAAAGCGAGGTAATACCAAAAAGGTTGGTCCCTATGAAAAGTTTGTGCGGCAATCGTGCGATTGACAATTTGTTCTTCTATAAAATAATTCCATAATTGAGGTTTATCAATTATAATTGCGGCAAACCAGGATCCCGCGACAATTAAAAACAATAGGCTTCCCAAAAGAGTACGGTGTGAAAATTGGAGTTTCTCTTTATTTACCAATTTCCAGCAACCTATAAATACAGTTACCGGAAGGAGCGCTATCGGACCTTTGATAAGAAAGGCAAGGCCAAGCATGGCATAAAATCCATATAAATAAAACGCGGATTTCCCATTTTTATACTGAATCCAAAAATAAATACTCCATAAAATAAAGGTGGTCAAATAGGCATCTGTTGTCAAATTGCGCGCTGCGATAAGCACTACGGGAAAGGAAAAATAAATTAATGCCGAGAAAAAGGCAATTTTTTCTTCTTTAAAAAGTAGCATGCCGATTTTAAAAACAAAAAATAATTGCAGGATAAGTGCTACGCTAAGAAAAAAACGGGCCCCAAATTCATTAATCCCGAAGATTTTATATCCAATCGCAGTAATATAATAGGTTACAGGTGGCTTGTGAAAATGTTGAATCCCCAGCAAGGTAGGATGAAGGTAATCTCCGCTTAAAACCATTTCCCTGCTTATTTCAGCATATCTAGCCTCGCTTGTTTCAGCCAGACCCCAGCTTCCCAGACCAATATTTAAAAAACCAAAAAGTACTAAAAGAATAAAATAGAACCTATTTTTCATTTTTATCGATAAAATAAACACAAAATCGGCCGTAGGAAACCTTATACAATTTATGACTATTTATTAATATCTATGAATAATCCTTAAAACTTATGGGAGAATATGGAGCAAATAATTAATTCGACAAATTCCGATAACCTTTTCTCCTAGAATTTTCAATCCCACATTGGAGTTTATCCATTTTTCCTGATTCACAACAAATCAGGCTTGATTTCACAAAAAATTTTCGGGAGTTAAATTAAGAGGAGTAAGAATTATTGAATTTTTTCTTTACAAATGACTAATAAATTTGCCCGATCCACAAGCATAGTTCCGGATTCTAAAGAAATTTCATAAACTTAAAAAGTCAAGATGACTTCTTATTTTATTTCGTCAATTTCACCAAAGGAAATTATTTTTTTTTAAAATCATTAATAATGAATGAACATTTATTCATACATTTGCATCTGATTTAAAAAAATGGAATATGGCACGTAAAATAGATGAAGATAAAATACAGCGTATTAAGCAAGCCACTATGCAAACAATTGTTGAAAATGGAATTGAGGCTACAACAATTGCAATGATAGCTACAAACGCGAATGTAAGTGGAGGTTATCTTTATAGAATTTATGAAGGTAAGCACGATCTCATAAATAATTTGTTTTATGATAAGGTAAACTCATTATATAAAGAATTAGAATTTTTACTGGCTTTAAATCAAAAAAGTATAGAACCCTTAATTAAATCCTTTGTTCAAAATAGAGTTGTTTATTATTTGAACGAACCTATTGCTTCTAAATTTTTTTATCAATTACTTCATAATGACAACTTTACAATCACTACTGATCTTAAGGATAAAAGTATTCTTTTAATGGAAAGCATTAAAGATATAGGTGTAAAATCAGGTGAAATTTCCAATTCGCTATCCCTATATCAATTGTACTATCACATTTTTGTTTACCCGGTAGATTATATAAGTTTTAAAAGGAAAAATATTTTTGACGGGCAAGAAACAACCAATGAGGATGTTACTTATTTAACGAAAAACATTTTGAATTTTTTTAAAAATATAAAGTAATGAGTTTATCTATAAAAAAAATGGCCTTAGCGCTATTCAAAAAAAGTTTGATCTATTGGCTGTTATTGCTGGGGGTTTTTGCAAATGCGCAAGAACTTTCGTTAAAAGAAGCTCATGAATTTATGCTGGCTAAAAATGGTGAAGCAAAGGCATCTATGTATGAAGTAAAAGCAATGGAAGAAGAACATAAAGCAACTAAAGGATTAAGATTGCCAACAGTTGGTATTTCGGGAACTTATTTAAGATTAGATCAGGATATTACAGCCAATTTAAATGCTCCAAGAGATATGGTTGGTGGTATATTGCAAATTCCAAATCCTGAATTGGTGTTGGGAGATTGGAATTTTACTTTACAAGAAAAAAATTTGGGTTTTGCTACTGTTGATGTTTCTATGCCAATTTTTGCCGGGGGAAAAATTAATGCAGCAATTAAGGCTTCTGAAATAAAACTAAATTTATCAAAAAATCATCATCAATTAAAAGAAGATGAATTAACTATAAA
>JBDNHN010000260.1:0-10743 GCA_041688725.1 Gillisia sp. | reverse complement strand
GCAAACATCATTCTGTCACTTTGAACACGCGGACTCCACATTGCCGGTCCTTTGGATTTGTTCAACATTTTAAATTGAATTGCACTGGTATCACTCACCAAACCGCTGTAACCCCCCAGAGCATCAATCTCACGCACAATTTGCCCCTTTGCAATTCCTCCCATAGCAGGATTGCAGCTCATTTGGGCAATGTTCTGAAGATTCATGGTGACCAACAAGGTTGAGCTACCCATATTGGCGGCCGCGGCAGCAGCTTCGCTTCCGGCGTGACCTCCACCAACAACTATAACATCGTATTCTTTATCAAACATAATTTTTCAATTCTTTACTAACTATTGTTCCACGTGGAACAACTTCATTTTTTCCTCTTCCTTATCCCTCATAATCAAAGACTCCTCATCCGTTTTGTCGTTGTAGCCACACAGGTGTAGAATTCCATGTACGAGAACCCGTCGAAGCTCTTCCTTAAAGTCCACATTAAAAGTTTCAGCATTCTCCCCAACACGTTCCGTGCTAACAAAAATATCCCCTTCTAATATTCTTCCTACAGAATTGTTAAAGCTAATAATATCGGTATAAGTGTCATGATCCAGAAATTTCACATTTAGTTTAAGCAGATACTCATCATCACAAAAAATATAATTTATTTCTTCCAATTTCATATTTTCAGATGCGATCACCTGTTCGATCCATTTGGCATATCTATTGGTTTCTTCAAGAATAAATTCGTTTTCTGAATAAAAATTAATTTTCGGCTCCTTCAAAATACTGCTTGACTTTAGTTTTATAAATTTCCCGCAAAGGTAAGGTTTGTCTATTAAGAATTTCAGTAGTTTTGAAATATTCTTTAGCCTTAATAATTTGATCCTTAGCGTTGTTTTGATAGTTTTCCTGATTAGTTCTGGAAGTCCTGCGCTCTTCTTCCTCCTGTTCCAGCAATGCGTCTTCCAATTGCATCAGCCTGTGAATAATATTATTCATTCTTTTAAGGGTTTCTGCATTAAAGCCTTTGTTGAGGATATCCTGTTCCACCCGTTCCATTTCCTTCAACAAATCAGCATTTTTTCTATCCATTCCTGCTTCCCTTAATTTATCCTGCAGCTGTTGTTTTAATAGCTGTTGTTGTTTAAAAATCTCAAACAATTCCCCGCTCAGTTCTTCTTTTAACTTTTCACCCTGTTCTCCATCTCCACCGTTCTCTTTGCCATCCTTAGGCATTTCTCCTTCTCCCAAACCATCCTTCATTTGTTGGTTGAGTTGTTCCTGAGATTGAATTATATCGGGCAGCTGTTGTCCTTGTCCTTCTTTCCCGGGTGAGAGACTCAAATTGGCCATTTGCTCCATATTCCCCAAAACATCTGCCAACATATTTGCCAACTCATTTGTTCCCGTCATTACGTATTGCTGACTTGCGGTACCCTGCGGTAATTCGTTTTGCGCCAGACGGTCCAAAGATTTGTTTATATCAAACTCAATATCCGTGAGTTTCGAGGTGATCTTTTCAGTGATCATAGGATTATTAAGCGCTAGGGCAAACAAACTATCGTCTATATGATGAAAATGTTCCTTTAGGACATGTTGTTTTTTTAAATTTTTTGGGTATGCCGGATTATTTATCTTTATTTTTCTGAAACTCAACAATAATTCTTCCTGCTCAAAAGAAAAAACCATCAGATTGGACAATATCTGACGCATACTTTCAATGTTGGCATCTAACTGTTCTCCCTGTGCCATTATTTGAGCAGATTTCATTTTCTTGCTCATTTCCATCATTTTTTTAGCTGCATTCTTCTGATGTTTTTTGGCCTGCCCTTTTTGATTTTCCCCTAATTTTTCTTCAGATATTTCCTGCTCACCTCCAATTTCCATTTCATCTGCTTTTTCCCTCTCCAGATCATAAGGCTTTTTTAATCCGGCATTCTCCTTTTCAAGGGCATCCATTTGCTTCTGAAATTCCTTAAATTCATCTGATAATTTTTCCTGATTTTCTTTTGAATTAAGGGAATCTGCTTCCGAAAGTTGTTCTTGCTTTTCAGCTAATTTCGATAGATCCTTCGCGAGTTTATGAGTTTTTTCCTGAACATAATATCGCTTTGTGAGCTCCAGAATTTGCTTGATATTTTTCTGTTTGGAGCTATTCTGCTTGGAAAGTTTCTCGAGTTTTTTAGCCAGCTCTTCTCTGCTTATTTTATCTGCATACTCCTGCAATTCTTTTAAAAGCGCTTCGTTTTCCTCTAACATTTTTTCATTTCTTTCCAGACGTTCTTTTAATTCCTCTTTAAAATCGTCGGATCCTTTCTGATTTTCTTTATCCTCCAAACTTTGTTTGAGCTTTTCCGAATAATTTTTGATCATCACGGTTTGTTGTTTTTGGCGTTCAAGATAATTCTCCAGCTTCTTCCGGTCGTTATAGTTGAGCTGTCCTTTTTCTTTCTGAAGTCTTGAAATCTCCTCCAATTCCCGCTCTGAAAGCTGCATTTTGTCCAAACTCTGAGTTAAATTTTGAATAGATTCTCCCTGTTGCTGAAGCTGCTCTTCCTTATTTTCTTCTTCTGAATTCTTTCTAAAACTAAAAATCTCGCTTTTACTGCGTTTTGGGCCTCTTATTCCATCGTTATCAAAAACTTCAAAGTATAATGAATAATCGTTGCCCTCCTTAAGGGGCACATTTCCGGGAAAAGAATACAAAAACTCGTCGAATTCCTGTTTTGCTACCACAATAGAAATCCTTTCGGCCGTTTCTTCATTATTGTCAATAAAATAGAACAGGTTGAGCCTGGAAACTGCATAATCATCTGATACTTTTCCGAAAAAATAAAGGCTTCCCCCATCTAAACTGTCTTTTTTATACTGAACATTTATTTTAGGGAACTGATCTTTTTTCACTGAAATTTCATATTCCAGGGATTCATAATCCTTCACCTGAAGATTGGAAGTCTTAATTTGATACCTGGTATCGGAAAAAAGATTTTTATCTAAACTGAAAACCGTCCCTTCCTGATTGAATTCCTCAACCGTATCTTGGGAAGTAAAAGTTACTTGATTTGTAGCGCTGGTGCTGAGATTCCATGAAACTCTGGTGCCTTCCGGAACAGTTAAATTCCCGGTCCCTTTAACAGATTCAGATTTTTTATTCAGATATTTCGGATAATTTAACCGCATCTCGAAATCTAGCAATTTAGGTACCTGAATTATTTCAATCTGGTAAGTTCTTGAAGTAACTCCATTTCCGCTTAGATAAAATTTTAAATCGTTTTTAATGCCCTGGAAATTATATTGAAATCGATTTGACGCAGTAGATTTTAAATAATAGGTTTCATTATTGTAATGAATTTCAACGGTTTCAGGAACAATATTCCCTTTAGTTTCAACTTCCAACACCAGATCACTGCCCTCTTCGATTTTAAAAGTATCCTGTTTCAGCATAAAAGAAAAAGGAGCCGGCGGCTCATAAGCAGTTTTATAGTGTACCACCCGGGTATAACTTTCGGAAAAAATGGATGAATTTCCCGTTAACAATACAGCCAGAATAATAATTACCGGAAATGAGGCGTATTTTAAATATCTGAGACTAGCTTTGAAATTTACCGCCAGTTTAAAAGGAATTGGCTTGAGCTCTTTTGATTTCTGTGCGATACTTGCCAGCAATAATTCCGACTGATCCGGGGAATTTTGCAATTGAAGGATGTTGAGTAATTTGTCATTTACCTCAGGAAAATGTCTGCCAATAATTTTTGAAGCCTCCTCCTGGTCTACTCCTTTTGATAATTTTAATAACCTTGAGAGGGGAATGAGGATAAATTTAAAAAGCAATCCAAGAGAAACCGCGATAAAGATCCAGAATAAGATACTTCGGTTTATAGGCGAAAGCCAGAAAAAATATTCGATTAATAAAATAAGAATAAGATACAGCAACCAGAAAGAAAGGAACAAAATAGCCCCTTTCAGCAATTTATTTTTATAAAATTTCCTGATAAATGCAGCTAATTTTTGCTTTATGAAATTGAAATCATCCATTATTTTCCTCAATCGTGTCCCTATCTTAAAACTACAAATTTATTTTTATTTAGACTCAATTGGAATTCACTTATTTACTCGTCTGAAATTTGGTTGCAATAATACTGTTTGTCTAATATCTAAAAAACCGGAAAATGCCTTGGGAATCCTTACCTTTGCGGCTAAAATCACATATTTATGTCTGCTAAAGTACGCGTTAGATTTGCACCGAGTCCTACCGGCCCATTACACATAGGCGGGGTAAGAACGGCTTTATATAATTATTTGTTCGCTAAAAAACATCAGGGCGATTTTATTCTTCGCATTGAAGACACCGATCAAAACCGTTTTGTGGAGGGCGCAGAGCAATATATTATCAATTCCCTTAACTGGTGCGGGATTCCCTATGATGAAGGTCCCGGAAAAGAAGGCAAATACGGCCCTTATCGCCAAAGTGAACGTGCACATTTATACAGAGCTTTTGCAGATGAACTCATTGAAAGTGAAAATGCTTATTTTGCTTTTGACACTTCAGAAGCATTGGAAGAACACCGAAAAGATCACGAAGAAAAAGGAAAAACCTTTATTTATAATTGGCACAATCGCCTAAAACTGGACAATTCCTTATCCCTTTCCGTTGAAGAAGTTCAAAAAAAATTAGACACCGGAGAACCCTATGTAATACGCTTTAAGACTCCGGTTGCCGATATTTTGAATTTGGCCGATGAAATTAGGGGGAATATGATAATAGATACAAGCATTCTGGATGACAAGGTGCTTTTTAAGAGCGATGGAATGCCAACCTATCACCTTGCAAATGTGGTAGACGATCATTTAATGGAGATAACCCACGTTATTAGAGGAGAAGAATGGTTGCCATCCATGGCCCTGCATATTTTGTTGTACAGGGCGTTTAACTGGGAAGCTCCATTTTTTGCCCACCTGCCACTTATTTTAAAACCACAGGGCAAGGGGAAATTGAGCAAACGGGATGGTGATAAACTTGGTTTTCCTGTATTCCCATTGGCCTGGAAGGATCCAAAAACCGGAGAGATCTCCCCAGGATACAAGGAAGAAAATTATTTGCCGGAAGCATTGATAAATATGTTGAGTTTGTTGGGTTGGAACCCCGGAAACGAACAGGAATTTTTTAACCTTGAGGAATTGGTTTCGGCTTTTGAGATCAACAGAGTTCATAAATCGGGGGCTAAGTTTGATCCCGAAAAAACAAAATGGTTTCAACAGCACTATTTGCAGTTGCAGCCAGATGAAACCCTGGCATCAAAATTCCTTGAAATTTTAGCAGAAAAAGGAATTTCTTCAGATCTCAATTATACCACAAAGGTTGTAAGTTTACTTAAAGAACGTGCGGTTTTCGTAGATGATCTTTGGGATTTGGGCAGTTATTTCTTTGTTGCCCCAAAAGAATTTGACCCGAAAGCCTCGAAAAAAGCCTGGAAAGAAGGTTCAAAAGAAATGGTAGAAAACCTGATAAAAATAATTTCGGAGGTAAAACCTTTTGACGTTAAAAATCTTCAAAATGAAGTAAAAGGATGGATCACCAAAAACGAAATAGGATTTGGAAAAGTAATGCAGCCATTCCGCCTTTCCCTGGTTGGAGCTATGAAGGGCCCGGATGTGTTTGAAATAGCAGCTTTATTAGGCCGGGAAGAAACCTTAAACCGATTGAATTACGCACTAAAAACGCTTTAACGTCTTTATAAATAAACTACGATTCCCGCAGTTGCAAATCCCATATGTGCTTTGAGATTTGTCGCGCGGGAATCTTTATTTTCCAGTTCTTTCGTGTTCAGGCCTTTAAATATATTATTAACGCCGTATTGATATTGAAACCAAAATTTCACATCACGAATCCCCGCTGAAATATTAGCTGCCAGGTTTAAATTAATTTTGGAAATATCTTCCAGATCTTCAGCCTGTATTTTATAATCTTCAACAAAATAAGTTTTATATTTATCTTCTGTGGTCAATTTACTATTGATTTGCAATACCGGGCCCGCCTCTATGCTTAAATATTCCCCAAATATTTTGGTGCCAAGAAACAAATTTAATTGAACTCCCGTAACATTAAAATCAATTTCGGCTGGTCTTTGCAACAGGTTTGGTTCATATCCGGTCATGATAGTTTTAAATTTATAAAAATTCACACCGTAAATAATCAAAAAATTTCTATAAAAAGAAGCCCTGGTAGTAAGTCCTGCCATATAGCTTGTATTTGGGGAAGTATTGAAATTATCACTGTTAATTCCTCCATGAGTGATTCCCGCTTGAATCCCCAACCTATTATAATTATCGTTAAACCTCCTTTGAGCATTCATATTTATAGTGAACACTAAAAGCGGGAAAAAAATAAAAATCCAAAAACCTTTCATTGCTAATTATAATATCAATGCTAAATATAGTCCAAATATAAGTATCTTAACCGTTAATTTTATTTGTTAACATATGGCTGCAACAATTTTGATCCCAATTTTAGTAATTTTATTTATAATTGTCATTTTTTCGGGAATATTTACCGTAAAACAGCAAACAGCCGCAGTTGTGGAACGCTTCGGAAAATTTCTAAGCATCCGCAATTCAGGATTGCATATAAAAATCCCAGTATTCGACCAAATTGCAGGACGTGTCAATTTAAAAGTTCAGCAGTTGGATGTGTTGGTAGAGACAAAAACCAAGGACGATGTATTTGTTAAACTGAAAATTTCGGTGCAGTTTCAGGTGGTAAAATTAAATGTTTATGACGCCTTCTATAAATTAGAAAGTCCTAATGACCAAATTACTTCCTATGTTTTTGATGTAGTTCGGGCTGAAGTGCCCAAAATGAAGCTGGATGACGTTTTTGAAAGAAAGGATGATATTGCGAATGCTGTAAAACGCGAATTAAACCAGGCGATGTCCAATTATGGATACGACATTATTAAAACCCTGGTAACCGATATAGACCCGGATTCACAAGTAAAATCAGCCATGAACAGGATCAATGCTGCAGAAAGGGAAAAGGTTGCCGCAGAATACGTAGCAGAAGCTGAGCGGATTAAAATTGTGGCTAAGGCACGTGCCGAGGCTGAAAGCAAGCGTTTACAAGGACAGGGGATCGCCGACCAGAGACGAGAAATAGCAAGAGGACTAGAGGAAAGTGTAGACGTGTTAAACAAGGTTGGGATCAATTCTCAGGAAGCTTCAGCATTAATTGTTGTAACCCAACATTACGACACCTTACAATCCATAGGAGAACATACAAACAGTAATTTGATCCTGCTTCCAAATTCCCCTCAGGCGGGCAGCGATATGCTCAATAATATGATCGCATCTTTTACCGCTTCCAACCAAATTGGTGAAGCTATGAAAGCGAAAAACGCTCAAATTAAAGGTGATCAAAGCAGAAGAAAAGACAAGCCTGGGAAAAACCAGGATAATGAAGAAGAAAATCAATAAAAAAATTGCCGGATATTATGTAATAGAATTACTTTTTCCTAAGATTAAAAATCCTTAAAAAAAGTATTTCCTATACCTAATATCCGACTGTGATTTATTTATTAACAGAAGCAATTACCCGTTTAACTCCAAATATTTTTGATGCAATCTTAAGTTCCAACGCCTTTTTTGCAATAGAGCCAATGATACTTCCAATTAAAGAAATTGGGGACAAATTTTCCTTGGTCTGATTAAAATAGAGTTTAATTTCTTCCTTATCAATCTGCGTTTGCAGTTTTAAAATTTCCAGGTCCCTGTCTATTTCTTTAAATGAACTATATTCTTTCATAGGATTGATATTAGTCGTTAAAGAAGGTTCTGGAGGATTTTATAAGAATGAACTTTCGGATATATTTCTTTCCGAAAACCCAAATAAATCCGAAAATCAAAACATAAAAAGCACCAACAATATAGAATCCAACACTTGGATCATTCAAGGCTTTTCCTAAACTGATTGCAATAGCAATGGATAAAAACAAAAGCGCAATAAGGCAAACAAAACCAATCAACATCATATTAACCAGAAAGATAACACCTCTAATTATCTTTTTATAAAGATTCAATTTATAATATTCAGAGGTACTGTAACTGAGTGCCCGAATATTTTCGTTTAAATCGTTAATACTATCGTTTAGTTTTTCAAAAGCCATACGCTTATATTACTTCCTTATTTCCGGAAATATTGGTGTCCTTTTGTTGCAATTTGGAATTTTGCTTTCTAAGATCTTCCAATTTAGATTCCATTGCAGCTAAAATTTCATCTGCTTTATAACTAGCCGAAGACAAAGTTTCATCAAGACGGGTTTCAAAATCTATTTTTGCTTTTTTTGCCTTCGTGGTTAAATTTGATGTTGCTTCCTCATATTTCTTGTTGAATTTTTCCTGGGCTTTCTTAGCGTCTTTGCTCAATTTTTCCCTGGTTACATCACCACTGTTTGGGGCATATAACATTCCGGCAGCTGCTCCAAGAGCGACACCTGTTACCAATGCTAATAATGTACTTCCTGTATTTGCCATAATAATTTTGACTTTTATTAATAATAATTTTCAAATTTAACTTAAACCTTTACTAATAGCTGTTAATAACCGGTTAATATATAAACCTGATCTGCTAAAATACTCTTAAACTTTATAAGTATAAAAAATTATTGACACTATTTTACCCAGGAATCCCTTAAATTCACAGTTCGGTTAAAAACGAGATGCTCTTCTGTACTCTCCTTGTCTATACAAAAATACCCAATTCGTTGAAATTGGAATTTTTCCGAAACTTCCGCGTATTTTAAACCTGGTTCTACAAAACCGGTAATTACTTTCAAGGAATCCGGATTTATAAATTCCATGAAATCCTTTTCTTTATCCGCATCAGGGGATTCAATACTGAATAAGCGGTCGTATAACCTGATTTCAGCTTTAATTGCATGAGAGATAGAAACCCAGTGAAGGGTACCTTTTACCTTTTTTAAAGATTCTTCTGTTCCGCTGCCACTTTTGCTCTTAGGATCATACGTGCAATGGATTTCAAGAATTTCTCCATTTTCATCCTTTATAACTTTCTCTCCCTTGATTATATAAGCACTTTTTAACCTTACCTCTTTCCCAAGTGTTAATCTAAAAAATTTCCTGTTTGCTTCTTCTTTAAAATCTTCTCTTTCTATATAAAGGTTTTTTGAAAATGGTATTTTCCTGGTGCCCGCGCTCTCGTCTTCAGGATTGTTTTCGGTATCCAGCCACTCTTCCTTAGCATCATCATAATTGGTGATCACCAGTTTTACCGGATCCAAAACTCCCATGACTCGTGGTGCAGTTTTATTTAAGTCCTCACGAATACAAAATTCGAGCAAGGAAACATCAATCACGTTGTCCCTCTTGGCAACACCTATGGTATCTGCAAATTTCCTGATGGAAGCCGGGGTATAGCCTCGTCTTCGCAATCCCGAAATAGTAGGCATCCTGGGATCGTCCCATGAAGATACAACACTGTTTGTTACCAATAGAGCCAATTTGCGCTTGCTCATGATCGTGTAGCTTAGGTTTAAACGGGCAAATTCCCGTTGTTTTGGTATAAGCTGATCTTTGGTGTCTATTTTCTCTAAAAACCAATTATAAAGCTCCCTGTGCATCACAAATTCCAACGTACAAAAAGAGTGGGAGACCTGTTCAACAAAATCACTTTGACCATGCGCCCAATCGTACATAGGATATATCATCCAGTCATTACCGGTTCTATGGTGCTTCTTATGCAAACTGCGGTACATCACAGGATCGCGCAAAAGCATGTTTGATGATGCCATATCAATTCTGGCCCGAAGTACGTGTGCGCCTTCAGCGGCTTCACCATTCTTCATTTTCTCAAAAAGGTCCAGATTTTCAGATACTAAACGTTTGCTAAAAGGACTTATAACTCCAGGTTTAGTTGGAGTTCCTTTTTGTTTAGCAATTAATTCTGAAGTCTGGCTATCTACATAAGCATCGCCATTTTTAATCATTTCAACCGCCCAATCATATAATTGTTGAAAATAATCGGATGTATAGCACTCTTTTTCCCATTTAAAACCCAACCATAAAATATCTTCCTTTATGGCGTCTACAAACTCCTGCTCTTCTTTAATGGGATTGGTATCATCAAACCTTAGACTGACCGGTGCGCTGTATTTTTCGCCTAACCCAAAATTCAAACAAAGGGACTTTGCGTGACCAATATGCAAATATCCGTTTGGTTCCGGAGGAAACCGAAACTTCAGATCGGGCAGGTTATAATCGCTTTTTAAATCTTCTTCTATAATTTGCTCAATAAAGTTGAGGGATTTTTTTACTTCAGACATAATTTTAATTCAAAATAGAACGCAAAGTTACCAAAAATAAGACAGGTAATAATAAACCAAAAGCATTAGAATGAATAATCTCAAATAACCTAAGACAGCCGTTAGCCAGCTTTAAACACATTTTTATTTCTGTATACCCAATTTGAATTTTATATTTAGTTTAAATGATGAAAAATGGATTTAGTGGCTCAAATTAGAAGAAGGCGTTTTACCTTTGTAAAAAAAACGTGGGAACAATTAAATTAAAGAATATTAAAGTTTTTTCATACCACGGATGTTTGGCTGAGGAAGGAAGAATTGGAAGTGATTATAGGATAGATCTCACCGTAAAAGGTGATTTATCCCGTTCTGCAATTACAGATGAATTAAGGGATACGATAGATTATGTACACCTTAATAAAATTGTGAAGGAAGAAATGACCATACG
>JBDNHN010000259.1:0-3094 GCA_041688725.1 Gillisia sp. | reverse complement strand
CCTGAGGCTGTTGAAGTTACTTCGGAATGGCTGGCCTTTATTATCGCCCAGAGTGAGATTGAAAATTTTAAGGATTATACTGTCAACGATGTTGTTTCCAATGCTCGCCCTATCGCAGAGATTATGAAGAACCTGCAAGAGACCTTACCCGATTCTTTAAAGGCAAATCCAGTGGAAGCAAGACTTTCCGTGCTTCTTACAGATGCGAAGATCTTGGAACAACTTTCACAACAGCGGGAATTACAGGCAAAAAAGATAGCCGTCACAGCGGAAGACCTGGCTATGGAATTCAATAATTTAAAAATCCAGATCAACGAACTCTTTCTAAAAACCCTGGAGGAATTTGAACTGGAATTGGATAAATATGAGGCTCCTATAGATTCCATAAAATTGCCGCAGGATAGCGATAGCGATAAGGATACAGACGCGCTATAGCGCGTCTCAACCGATAAAAAATAAAAGCGCTTTAGCGCGTCTCAACCTAAATAAATGAAAAAACTAAGCCTTCTCCTTTTAATGATCGTTACTTATTCCTGTGACAATCCATCAGCTGAAAAAAAGACCTCAGCAACAGAAAACACAGGTTCTCAAACGGTTTCCAAAGAAGAAATTAATAAGGTCCTGGAAGACTGGCACGCGGCGGCAGCGCAGGCCAATTTTGAGGAATATTTCGGTTTAATGTCCGGCGATGGGATCTTCATTGGTACCGATGCTACCGAAAATTGGCAAAATAAAGAATTCAGGGAATTTGCAAAACCTTATTTTGATAAAGGAAAAGCCTGGAGTTTTACAACCCTGGACAGAAATATTTACGCCTCAGAAAATGGGAAAATCGCTTGGTTCGATGAACTTCTTAACACCCAAATGGGAATTTGCAGAGGTTCCGGGGTGTTGGAGAAAATACAAAATACCTGGAAAATTAAACATTATGTGCTTTCCATCGCCATCCCAAATGAGAATGTAGATGAGATCACCCAAATCAAAAAGGAATTTGACAGCACGCTGATCTCAAAACTTCACTAATTTTTTCCGAATAAAAACAATACATCCCAACCTGAGAAATTCAAAATACAATTTCCTATTTTTTCGTACTTTAGTGCCACATATTAATTAATAACGACGAATGAAAAAAATAACAAATGCATTCTTGATTCCACTGCTCGTTGCAGCAGCAGTTACCAGTTGTAAAAGTGACGACAAAAAAATGGCAGAAAACCTGGAAACGCATGGAATTAATCTTTCTTTTATGGATACCACGGTAAATCCTCAGGATGATTTTTTCATGTACGTTAACGGAAAATGGGTGAATTCTACCGAAATCCCAGACGAATATACCACCTGGGGCAGTTTTAACGAATTGCGTAAAAAAACAGATTCCGATGCCCTTTCATTACTGGAAAAGGCTTCTAACAATAAAGAACTGGATGCTTCCAGCGATCAGGCAAAAGCGGTTTTCCTTTACCAAAGTATAATGGATACCGTAACCCGTAACGAGAAAGGAATTCAGCCTTTGCAACCTTATCTTGCCAAAATCGGTGCTATAACCAATAAAGCAGAATTACAGGCATATCTTACTGAAATGCAGGAATTCGGCGGTGCCGGATTCTTCGATTTTTCAGTAGGTGCAGATGCTAAAGACAGCAACACGAACGCTGCCTATATTTCTCCTTCAAGACTGGGCTTACCAGATCGTGATTATTATGTTGCTGAGGATTCGGATTCAAAAGAAAAAAGGGAAAAATACAAATCCCATATCACAAGAATGTTGCAATTTTTAGGAGATTCTCCGGAAGATGCAGCAAAACGTGCAGCGCAAATTTTAGCCTTCGAGACCGGTCTTGCACAACCTCAACTGGATAAAGTAGAACGCCGCGATGCACGCAAAACCTACAACCCTATGCAGGTTTCAGAATTGCAAAAACAAGTTGGTGCAATAGATTGGAAAACCTATTTCGACAAAATTGGCGCTTCAAATTTGGACACTATAATTGTAGCACAACCAAAATATATGCAGGCCCTGCAAAGTACCTTTGCTGAAAATAATGTTGAAAACTGGAAAACCTATCTGCGCTGGACACTTTTCAATGATGCCGCCAATTCTTTAAGCACCGAAATTGAAAGAGCCAACTGGGAATTTTACGAACAAACCCTGCAAGGAGCCAAGGAACAACGTCCCTTAAACCAACGAGCTCTTGGAATTGTAAACGGAACTTTGGGAGAAGCGCTTGGAAAATTATATGTAGAAGAAAATTTTCCGCCGGAGGCTAAAGTGAAAGCTAAGGAAATGATTGCCAATATCATCAAGGCGTATGAAGTCAGGATCAATATGCTTACCTGGATGAGTGACAGCACTAAGGTTAAAGCCATCGAGAAATTGGGAACTACCACAATTAAAGTTGGTTATCCCGATAAATGGAAAGATTACAGCGACCTAGAAATCGCCGGCCCAAAGGACGAAAAAGGATCTTTTTTCCAAAATATGATGAACGCTTCAAAGTGGAATGTAAAAGAAGATATGGATAAATTGGGGAAACCGGTAGATAAGACCGAATGGTATATGGCTCCCCAAATTGTCAATGCGTATTACAATCCAAGCTACAACGAGATTGTGTTCCCCGCGGCTATCCTGCAACCGCCATTCTACGATTATAAAGCCGATGCAGCCGTTAATTATGGAGGAATTGGCGCCGTGATTGGCCATGAGATCTCTCATGGATTTGACGATAGTGGTTCCAGATTTGACGCTCAGGGCAATTTGAACAACTGGTGGACAGATGAAGATTTAAAACAATTTGAAGGACTTGGTGGGGCTTTAGCCGACCAGTACAGCGCGATTGAAGTACTGGACAGCGTTTACATCAACGGGGAATATACCCTGGGTGAAAATATTGGAGATCTTGGCGGGGTGAATGCGGCTTACGACGGACTTCAAATGGACTTGAAAGAACACGGTAACCCCGGTGAAATAGATGGATTTACCCCGGAACAACGTTTCTTCCTGTCATGGGCAACCGTGTGGCGTACAAAAATGAGGGAAGAAGCACTTAGAAACAAGATCAAAACCGATCCGCACTCTCCGGGAATGTACCGCGCT
>JBDNHN010000258.1:0-3517 GCA_041688725.1 Gillisia sp. | reverse complement strand
GAAATCAGCTGTCCGAAAACAGATTTACCCGAAAAATAATTACTTTTAGCCATCGTATTTAATGTTTTGCAACTCTAAATTACGATTTCTAAGGAGAAGCCCATTCGTGGCTTCTCTTTTTTACCGGACAACACTGATTCCGAAAATAAAATTACTGGAGCCTGTCCTTTACAAATTCAATTTGAATTTTTCCATGTGGTTTGGGTTTTCCACTAGCATCCAGACCAACCAATACAATATTCTCTATACTAATTATCGTTTCCCTGGACATTTTATTCCTGACTTCCGATCTCAAAGTGATTGAGGAATTCCCGAATTTGACCACATCAATCCCAATCTCAATAATATCGCCTTGGCCAGCTGAACTCACAAAATTTATCTCACTCATAAATTTTGTAACCACTTTTGGGTTTTCCAACTGAATGATAGAATATAAAGCACATTCCTCGTCAATCCACTCTAAAAGCCGCCCTCCAAACAAACTGCCATTGGGGTTTAAATCATTTGGTTTTACCCATTTTCTTGTATGAAATCTCATTTTTTTTGTTTTAATTTTTAATTTAATAAGAACTAATCAGTTCATAAAATTTTAAGTAACTAAATTGACTAATATAAAGCCATTCTAGATTTAACCTTTTTATTTTAACCCATAGTACCTCAGATTTCTTAAAGTACTGATTGCAAACTCTAATAATCTATAATAGGGAATTTGCCTCAGAAATAATCCTACTATGATCAAAAGCCAGATCCGGCAAATCATTCATATTAAACCACTTGGCATCCACCGCATCATCACTTGCTTTAACCTTTGCTTCCGCATCAATTAGCCCGACATATGCAATTGAGATCGTTCTTCCCCGGGGATCTCTCCCGGGAGTTCCAAATGCGCCTACCTGCTGTAATTTTTTAATTTTAAGCCCGGTTTCCTCCTCTAATTCCCTTTTGGCTCCCTCCTCCATGGTTTCATTTTCTTCCAAAAATCCCCCGGGTAATGCCCATTGATTTCGGAAAGGATCATTTTTTCGCTCAATCAGCAATACATTCAGAATATCTGCTTTTCTATAAAATATTACCGCATCTACTGTAACTGCTATATTTTGTTTTTTCATATCAAAACTATTTTTCCGGTATTATAAACCCGGTTTATGTTTTTCAAAATTGGTATTTCAAATAACCCAATTATATTAGTTAGAAAATCAGGTTGATATAATTAAACCGATTGAAATAAATTTGGCAGATGAAACTTGAACTTTATACTTTCAGTAAAAAGAACCAGATCTGAAATTTTAATATTTATTAAAATATACGGTTTTCTTATTTACAAACTCCCGAATCCCATGAAGAGATAGTTCCCTTCCGTAACCCGAAGTTTTTGTGCCACCAAAAGGCAATCTTGGGTCGCTCTTTACCAATTCATTTACAAATACGGCTCCGTCTTCAAACTGAGGCACCAACTCTTCCGCATATTTTAAATTTTCAGTGAATATGGAAACTCCTAGACCAAAAGCGGAAGAATTTACCAATTCAACAGCTTCTTTTTCACTTTTAAAAATACTGACGGAAATAACCGGACCAAAGGTTTCTTCCTTAAAAACTGGCATTTCCGGGGAAACATCGGCAATTATGGTAGGTTCAAAATAAGTGCCGTTTCGTTTTCCTCCCAATAAAATACAGGCTCCGGCTTTAACCGATTTTTCAACTTGTTCTAATAGATCTACAGCTAAATCTTCCCGTGCCATAACCCCAATATAAGTATTTTCATTCATTGGGTCCCCGATTTTGAGTTCTCTTACCTGCAAAGTGAATAACTCTAAAAATTCTTTTGCAATGGCTTCATGTAAAAGCAGCCTTTTCCCCGCGATGCAACTTTGCCCGGTATTTTGAAATCTCGCCTGCACACAGGTTTTAACCGTTTTCTCAATATTTGCATCTTTAAAAACAACCAAAGCATTACTGCCACCTAATTCCAGAACCGATTTTTTAATTTCCTCCCCCGCAACAGAAGCAACGGAACTTCCTGCGGGTTTACTTCCCGTAAGCGTTACCGCTTTAATCCGCTTATCACGGATAACAGCCTCCACCTTATCGCTTCCAATTGGAAGATTTTGAAAACAACTTTCGGGGAAACCTGCTCTTTCAAAAACTTTCTGAATATTATTGGCAGATTGCATCACGTTGCTGGCGTGTTTTAAAACACATATATTTCCCGCCATTAACGCCGGTGCAGCAAACCTTATAACCTGCCAAAATGGGTAATTCCAAGGCATTACTGCCAGGACCACACCAATTGGTTCATATGAAATATAACTTTTGTGAGCATCGGTTTTAATAATTTCCCGTGCCAATTGTTTTTCGGCATATTCAGCATAATATTCACATACCCATGCACATTTTTCAATTTCGGCAATAGATTGTGAAATTGGTTTTCCCATTTCCTTGGTAATAGTCTCAGCGTATTCAATTTTATTGTTTCTAAGTTCAATAGCAGCATGCAACATCAGTTCAGACCGATAATTAAAATCGGTTTTTTTCCAACTTTCATAACGATGTGTGGCAGCGTCCAGAGCATTGTCTATCTCTATTTTTGTAAATTCTTTTACACTTGCAATTTCTTCTCCCGTATATGGATTTATTGAAATAATCATATAATTAAATATTGTTTTTCTAAAGATAAAGAGAAGCCCATAAAGTGGAGAACGATTAAGAGGATTTTAACTGATGAAAATTTTGTTTATAACTAGTTTAAAAGTTGAATATGAATGGTTAATTATCGTTCGAATATTTTATTAAATTTAAGAAACTCTACAATTATGAACCAACGTGATTTAAACTTGCTCCGGCTAAGACCTGAAATTCCTTCGGCAAGAGTTTCAGAAAACATGTGCAGTGATGAGCAGTTTCAAAACAAAACACTACGCCCCATTGCAAAGCTTCAAAACGATTTATTCGTGGAGGTTTTTAAAAACTACATTCAAAAACACAAAAATGCCTTTTATGCATTCCCTGTTGAAAAGAAAATGGCTTTTATTGAGAATGCCATTCAAAAGGATATCAAGTTCAGAAATAATTTAAAAGGGATTATGATAGGGCAGTTTACCCTTGATGAATATAGTATTTACATCGAAAATTCTTCAGCCTTAAACAAGCGGATGATGAATATTCTCAAGGAACGAATGCTTGGTAATATTCAATTGTTAGAAAATGAAGTAATATACTAAAAGCCCAAGCAGAATTGTTGTGGTAAAATTCAGAATGTGCCCAAAAGGACATATTCTGTGGGTTTACGCGCTCCTGTTTGTGAAATATATCAGGTTACAATCTTAATTAATAAGTATTAAAATTTTGCAAAAAATTATTTCAGATGCAAGGGGATAACTACATTTAAGTTAAAATCAAGCTAATGATACAAACTAGGAAAGAACTTTTCAATAAATGCCTCAATAAAATAAATGGGCAGATTGAAAAACATAGAGAAAGTATGAAGGGGGTGAAAGAATCCATGGATGCAAACGATGTG
>JBDNHN010000257.1:0-2477 GCA_041688725.1 Gillisia sp. | reverse complement strand
TTCTTCACCTATTCAAAATATTGGTGCTTATGGGGTAGAGCTCAAAGACCATTTTGTTTCCTGTGAGGGCATCGATATTCAAACAATTGAAATGACGAATTTTAATGCTGAAGAATGTAATTTCGGCTATAGAAATTCGATATTCAAAAACAGGGTTAAGGGAAAGTATATTATTACAAGTGTCACTTTTAAACTGAGTAAAAAAAATCATAAGCTTTATACAAATTACGGATCTATAAATGAAGCTTTGGAAGATAACGGAATAACAAACCCTTCAATTCAGGATGTTTCAAATGCAGTAATCAGGATCAGGCAACAAAAATTACCGGATCCCAAGGAATTGGGAAATAGTGGCAGTTTTTTTAAAAATCCTGTTATTTCTGCCGGAGCCTTTCAGGAATTACAAAAGGAAAATCCTGAAATGCCTCATTACAAAATTTCAGAAAATGAATTTAAGATTCCTGCAGGATGGCTGATAGACCAAGCAGGATTCAAAGGTTTCCGCGAAGGAGATGCAGGAGTTCACAAAAGCCAGGCTTTGGTGCTGGTAAATTACGGTACCGCCACAGGTTCAGAAATTTTAAATCTCGCAAAAAAAATCCAGGATAGGATCCAAAGCCAATTTAAAATTGCTCTGGAACTAGAAGTAAATATTTTTTAAAAATTGATTTTAAAGTAAAAAAAATCCCGCTTCTGCGGGATTTTTCTATTTCACCAATAATTATTTTTTCACAGCTTTCTTCATCAAAACGGCATCGATTATATGAACAACTCCATTTGAAGCATCCATATCTACCTGAGTAATTATAGCAGTTTTGCCATTCTCATCCTTTAAAACGACTTTTTCACCACTCATCATAGCAGTTAACTCAGCACCTTCAGCAGTTTTAAATTTATAAGTACCCTTGTTATCTTTAACTGACTGCATAAGTTGACCAAAAGTAATTTTATCATTAACTACGTGATAATTAAGAACTTTTTGTAGATCAGCTTTATTTTCCGGCAACATCATCATATCCAAAGTTGCTTTTGGAACTTTCGCAAATGCATCGTTTGTAGGAGCAAAAACGGTAAATGGTCCGTCTTGTGTTTTCATCATTTCAGCTAATTCTGCAGATTGCATAGCATTTACCAAAGTACTTAACTCGGGAGTAGCCATTGCTTTGGCTGCAACGCTGTTAGATTCCATTTCCATTTTCGCATCATTGGCTTTCATTTCAGCCTCTTTTTCAGCTTCCATGCGCTGCATTTCCATTTTTTCTTTTTCTGCTTGTTCTTCTTTCTTTTGATCTTTACAAGATGTAAAGGCAACTGCTGATAATACAGCAACTATTAATAATTTTTTAAATTTCATAATTTGGTTTTTTTAGTTAATTTATTGATGCAATGTAGCAAGTAAACTATAATTCTTACATATTTTGTAATTAAAGTTTAGTTAAAAAATCCTTATTAATTCTCAGGTAAGAATTCTTTCTATGTCCCCATTTTTATCATTACTTTTGCAGTAAGAATCTTAGTTATGGAATTACTTTTAATTACAATAGTATTGTTAGGATTGGCATTCGCAGGAATTGCCATAAAAATATGGGCAAAAAAGGATGGTAAATTCGCGGGTACTTGTGCCAGCCAAAGTCCGGTTTTGAATGAAGATGGAGAAGCCTGTGGCTTCTGCGGAAAATTGCCCGATGAAAGAAAAGATTGTTCAGGAAGCAATTAGGAGAATTAACCTTATATGTTAACAACCTTACTCGCCCTTTTTCTGGTTGTCTCAATTATAAATATCCTATATTATTTAGGATATTTTAGTTTTGCCACTTCAGAAAACAAAAATCCGGAGTCATCAAATATTCCTGTTTCTGTGATTATTTGTGCTAAAAATGAAGCAGAAAACCTCAAGCAGTTTATACCTTCCATCTTAAATCAAAAGTACCTCAATTTTGAGGTTATTCTCATCAATGATGCTTCAGAGGATGATACTTTAGATGTAATGGATAATTTCCTTCAGGAAGATCCACGGGTTAAACTTGTGAATGTTCAAAACAATGAGGCTTTTTGGGGTAAGAAGAAATATGCGCTCACCTTAGGCATCAAAAAGGCGAAAAATCCATATTTAATTTTTACAGATGCCGATTGCTCCCCGGTAACCGATCTCTGGATCGAAAAAATGGCAGCAAATTTTAATTCTGAAAAATCCATAGTTTTAGGTTATGGAGGATATTTTAAAAATAAAACCTCCTTTTTGAACAAACTTATTCGATTTGAAACGCTTCTTACTGCCATTCAATATTTTTCTTATGCTAAATGGAGCATACCTTATATGGGAGTGGGTCGTAACCTGGCTTATACCTCCAAAGAATTTTATGACCAAAATGGATTTGCCACACATTTACACGTGCGATCGGGTGACGACGACTTATTTGTAAACCAGGCCGCTACAGCCCGCAACACGGCTATTTGTTTTGAAAAGGAAGCCATTA
>JBDNHN010000256.1:0-1605 GCA_041688725.1 Gillisia sp. | reverse complement strand
GCAAGTCCAATGTTTTTCTATCGCGAAATCGGGACTGCCCTATGACGAGAAATTCGTTTCGGTGCTGGCGGTAAAATAATTGAGATATAAAAAAATAGCTTACAGATCCAATTTACAAATCCGTAAGCCTAGAATAATAGTGTCAAAAATTAAGGAATAAAACAGTTATTTTTTACCTCAGTTCTTTGTTATACGTTGTTTTAACTTGTTATTAAATGATAATTAGTCTAAGTTATTTAAAACCGCCAATAGTAATTCTGGTGAAATCCTCTGTTTATAATTAGGAGATATATATTCAAACAGAATTTCACCTTTGGTGTTTACCACAAGAACCGTTGGTACAGGTAAAATTTCGGTTGTTTTACCAATTGTTTTTTTAGAAATATATCCCATTGTTCTAGGTGAGGTTCTAAATGCAATACCCACCTGTTGGATAAATTTACCATTAGGGTCCGAATATACTTTGTAATTAACTTGGTCTTCACTAATTGTGGGATTGATATTTCTAAAATCATCGGGACTCACTGCTATAATTTGATAACCCAATTTGATAATTTCGGCTTCTGAATCTACTAAACCTGATAATTGTCTATTACAATATGGGCACCAACCACCACGATAAAACACCAATACAGTGTTCATTTTTTTATCTCGTCATTCAAGTTAATGCTTTCTCCTTCTTTGTTAATTAGCTGACAATCTGGTAATATTTCTCCAATGAGTAAAGGAGAAATATCTTCTGGATTTTCCGGTATTTGAGCTTTAGCAGATAGTAGGTTTGTCAAGATGAAGAATATTGCAAGTGAAGTAGTTTTAAATGTATTCATAAATATTCATTTTTAATGTAAGCCTTAAATTACGTGCAACTTGTTATATCCAGAGCAATGTAATCTATTATCCCAAATTATTGCGGGATTACCCTATGTGTCTAGTCCTGAAATATGGCTACAGGTTAAAATTGATTTACACTGTTAATTTATATACCGTATTTGGAGTTCTTTAATCCAAAGATAAAAGTAAATATTTTACTTTTAGTTTAATCCATTATGCTTCAGAAAATAATTAGTGATTAGCGTGTACAAATGTAATGATGTGTTTTTGCCTTCATGAATTCCGTGAGAACGATTAGGATAGGCCATCATATCAAATTGCTTATTGTTTCTAATAAGTTCATTCACAAGATATTCCATATTTTGGTAGTGCACATTATCATCGCCAGTACCATGAATCAGCAATAAATTTCCTTCCAAATTTTTTGCGTAAGTAACTGGTGATCCTTCAATAAATTTCTCTTTGTCTTCACTTGGTAATCCCATGTATCGCTCCTGATAAATATTGTCGTAAAATAACTGATTTGCAACTCCGGCAACTGCCACTCCGGTCTGGTAAACTTCGGGAAAACGGAAAAGTAAATTCTGCGTCATAGTGCCTCCACCACTCCATCCCCAAACATTCACACGATTTTCATCTAAAAAATCATAGGTATCTAACACTTTTTGGGCAGCCTGAGCCTGATCGTTGGTATTAAGTACACCTATTTTCTGATAAATACTTTTTCGCCAGTCACTTCCTTTTAAACTCGGTGTGCCGCGATTGTCCATACTT
>JBDNHN010000028.1:0-4756 GCA_041688725.1 Gillisia sp. | reverse complement strand
GATATAGCGAATAATAGCTCAACTGTAACACAGGCAATTACCATAAATCCTCTTTAGGTTTCCATCCAGAAACAGGATATCGTATGTTTTGATGCAGCAAATGGAGTGGCAGAAGCGGTGGTAACTGGAGGTGTAGGTCCTTTCACTTACGATTGGGGCACTACCGGGAACATTTCTAAAGTTGAAAATCTAACTCCCGGAGAATATACTGTTACGGTGACAGATGCCAATGGTTGCAGTAAAACTGCCAATACAAGCATTACACAACCAGCCATTCTTGCAGCTATAGTAAGTTCAACAAATGTTACCTGTAATGGAAATCAGGATGGAACTATTAGCATTTCGAACGCATCAGGCGGCTTCGGAAATTATGAGTACAGCATCAATGCCACAATCTGGCAGCAAAGCGCGAATTTTTTAAATTTAAACGGGGGCACATATTCTGTTAAAATTCGGGATGCTCAAAGCACAGGCTGCGTTATTGTTCTTGAGTCTAATTTAATAATTGAAGAACCACAGGAATTGGTAATGACAGATGCTACCTCCACTTCTACCACTTGTTTTGGAGCAAGTGACGGCACTGCTACCGCCGGTACAGTATCCGGAGGCAACGGTGATTACAAATATTCCATTGACAACGTCTATTTTAGTAATGCCACCATATTTACAGGATTATCCGCAGGATCGCACACTATTTTCGTGAAAGACAGTAAGGGATGCTTCCTGCAAAAAACAGTTACTGTTACAGAACCTGCCATATTAAAAGGAACAATAACTAAAACTAATATTAATTGCTCCGGTAATATAACAGGTAAAATTTCTTTTACAAATATGGAAGGAGGTTCTGGAAGTTATCAATTTAAAATTGATGGATCTACTCCTCGTGGCTGGGAAGAAACTACTGAGTTTACAGATCTTGCCGCCGGAGATTATACTGTTTACATTCGAGATTTAAATAATGAAAATTGTGTTATCACTTTAAATGATAATTTAATTCTTTCTCAACCCGAAGCAGCAATTTCCGCAACGGTAACTTACACGCGAACTACTACTTATGGATCACCTACAGGAACTGCCACAGTAACGGCTAACGGGGGAACCCCTGGATACACTTATGAATGGCAAAAATTTGATGCCAACAATAATTTAGGATCAGTCTTACAGACAACCAAAACAGCTATCGATCTTTTAGCAGGTTTTTATCAAGTTAAAGTTATTGATAAAAATGGATGCTTACAAAAATTGCCATTTGAAATTGTTGATAAGGTAAGCGTAGATATTATTGCCTCCTCTATTTGTGATGATGTTGACAATGAATTGAGGACTTCTAGATTCTCTGTAAATCTTGAAACTATTGCTGGAGGAGTGGGGCCCATTTCTGAATTTACATATTCCTGGGATTTTGGCGACGGTGCAAACTCTCAAACATCAACTGGTGAAGGAGAAATTGTGGTTAACTATGATTCCCCAGGAGATAAGATTATAACTTTAACAGTAACCGATAATTCAAACCCGAAAGTTTCCAGCCAATATTCATTCGATCATTACGCTGGTAAATGTTTCGAGAGTTGCGGTCAATCTCAAAACTTTCAAATTAATAAAGATAGCTTCTTCATTGGCGACAGTGAAGGAAATCAATTAGATACCGGTAATTGTTCTCAGGCTAGCGATAAGTATCTGTGGGTCAATATTACAAAAAGTTCAAATGTATATGCATTGAATACAGAGTTAATTTATTCTACAAACAATGGTTCGGGGACTACTGAAAGAAAAGCAATAAATTGTTTTGGTACCAAGATTGAAGTAAAGAAAAAATATGAGTACCAAATTATTCCACCTGGTCCATTTCGCCTCTTTAAGGTGAACGGGGGTAGTAACTTAGATTCGGAGATTAATTGGAATTGTGGTGAAAGCTTTAAAATCGAAGCATTAACCATGCGTTATCTGACTAATGCCGGCAAGGAGTGTGGACAAGAGAATCATAAACAATGTATAGGGCTATCTGATGAAGTTGAAGTTGGTACACCAGTAATTGCAGATACACAATTCACGAACCTGAAATGTTACGATGATAAAACAGGGTCTATAAGTATAAACGCTGTAGGAGGAGTAAAACCTTACAAATACAGTATAGATGGAGATATATTAGATAATTACATATCTTCCAAAGACTTCTTTAATCTACCAGCTGGGACATACAATGAAATATGGGTGAAAGATTTTAGAGATAAGAAATTAAAATTAACAAACGTTATAATATCAGAGCCACCTCTTCTAGAATTAGAATCTACTCAAATTGCTCCTGAATGTTATGGTGAGATGGGAGAAGCTATAGTTACAGGTTCTGGTGGAACACCATTTGTAGATTCTGCCGGAGATCCATATTACAATTATTTATGGAATGATGCTTTAGAACAAACTACTTCGAAAGCAACTAATTTGGTGGCTGGAGAATATACAGTTACAGTTATGGATGCTAATGGCTGTCGAGCAATAAAAACGGTAACCTTAACACAGCCAGAGGAATTAACACAGGCAATTGCTGGGGAAGATCAAAATCTAAACTGCGGATTTAACAGTACTTTTCTCAAGGCTAACACACCCGAGACAGGAGTTGGAAGCTGGGAAATTATCTCCGACATCGGAGGTACTATTACTGAACCCTCCAATCCTTTATCAAAATTTTCCGGTACTGCAGGAACCTACACCCTTCAATGGACTATCGCCCACGAAGACGGAACCTGCAGTACAATAGATGAAGTGGAGATCACATTTGTTGAAGATTGTAGCACCCTGGATTTTGATGGTGTAGATGATTACATCACTTTTGGGAATAATTATAGCCTTAGCTCGGGAAGTTTTACACTAGAAGTTTGGGTGAAACCGAAGTCTGTGACTGGTGTAAAAACAGTTCTCTCTAAGAGAAATTCAAGAAATCCTGCCGCAGGAGGCTTTGATCTTATTATAAACAATGGTGCACCAACCTTTAGGTGGGGAAATAGTTCAGTTTCTACAAATTCAAAGGTAGGTACTACTAGGTGGTATCATTTAGCAGTAATCTTTAAAGATTCCAGGGTCTATCTCTATGTTGACGGAATAAGAGTAGGGAACTCTTCTGCCACCAATCCTGCAAACATTGCCACTCCTTTTATTATTGGTGCAATGTTTGACGCAGATAATCCTGAAATCCCACAAAATTACTTTGATGGATGGATAGAGGAAGTACGCATGTGGAATACCGGATTATCTGAAGAGCAACTCAGGTTTATGATGAACCAGCGAATTGAGGCTGCCGCCACATCGGTAAAGGGAACAGAACTCCCTATGAACGTCCCTAATGGTCTGAGATGGGACAATTTGGTCGGATATTATCAGCTAATTTCAAATGAGATTATAAACGGCTTTACCCCGGACAAAGCAACCAATGTGGTGGACGGAGAGCTAAAGAACATTATCACGACTCAGGAAAACACTGCTCCTTTACCCTATTATTCTGCACAAAATACAATCTGGGCCGATAAACAAACCTGGCTTCGTCCAAATGTTTGGGATTTCCCTAACAGCACCGGAATAAATGGTGAATCTATAGACTGGAATATTGTGAGTATGTCCCATGATATTAAATCCGGAGGCAGGGATATTACACTTTTAGGTTTAATATCTGAAGCAGGGGATCCCAATCCTGAGGATAGTAAATTAACTATGGAAGGTTCAACAGAAAATGGAACCGGAAACGGATTAACTATTACTCATTACCTAAAATTAGATGGAGTTATAGATCTGGCCGGGGAGTCACAATTGGTGCAAACAGATATCGATACACCTAAACAAACAATTACAAGCGTTCTGGAAGAATCCAGCAGCGGTTATATTGAGCGGGCCCAACAGGGAACCGCAAACAGCTTTAATTACAATTACTGGTCCTCCCCGGTTTCAATGCAGAAAGCCGCAAACAATTCTACTTACACAGTTGAAGGAGTAATGATGGACGGTTCTTCTACAACTAATTATGGTGAAAAATTGGATTTTAATGACTGGTATGAATATGCAGACTATTCCTATGCAAATGACGCAGCTAGAAGAGTTAGCAATTACTGGATAAATAAATTCCGTGGAACAGCCAATGTTTATAGCCAATGGAAACGCATAGGAAGTACGGGCACCTTAAATGCCGGGGAAGGCTATACCATGAAAGGAACCTCGGGAAATGCGGCGATTTCAGACCGACAGAATTACGTTTTCAAAGGAAAACCAAACAATGGAACCATTACCCTGGAGATAGGAAAAGACCAGAATTATCTCTTAGGAAATCCTTATCCCTCTGCTATTGATGCAAATAAATTTATAAAAGACAATTTAAAGAACGGCGGCAATAATACAGTGGGAAATATATTCAACGGTGCCTTGTATTTCTGGGATCATTTCGCTGGAAAAAGTCACATCTTACTAGAATATATTGGTGGTTACGCTACAAGAAACCTGACCGGAGGCGTGGCGGCGGCCTCAACCGATGAAAGGATAAATGCCAACGACGCAGAAGGAACAAAAATTCCAGGACAATTTATTCCGGTAGCTCAGGGATTTTTTATAAATTCCGTTTTAGATCCGACTTTATCTCCGTCTATTACGGTAGATGGTGGGGATGTTATTTTCCAGAACAGTCAGCGTGCTTTTGTAAAAGAAACAAACTCCGATAATTCTCAGTTTTTAAGACCTGAAAAGAACTCACAAAAAGATAAACAAGTGGATACCCGGG
>JBDNHN010000255.1:0-3600 GCA_041688725.1 Gillisia sp. | reverse complement strand
GTGCCTGTTTTCTGCCTACTTTTCTTCTACTTGAACGATAATAACAGTGAAATTTGTAAAATTAAATATTCAATGCGGTTCCATTTTTACATCATTAGAATCGTTTTTCTGCCATACATTCCTCACGATTTTAATCGTTGGAAATAAATAATGAGTCAACCAGGGGAATGTTTCATTCATTTAAATTAACCGCAACGGGAATCATCAAAAAAAATTAAGACAAATTATCCATTGCCCCTGACTTCAGACAGGGGGTAAAAAATTGAAATGAACAGGGCTTTAGCCCCATATTTTTTTATGGGAGCAGCAAGTAAGCGATGCTTCACCATAACAAAAACTATTCTTAAACCTTCTTAGCCCTAAAGATCAGTGAAAGCGCTACATAACTCACAATGATAACCGGAATCGCGATAAACTGGAAAAGAATGATCAGCATCAGGCAATAGGCAATAAAGAAATACCGGAGTTTATTCGATTTAAAAGACCAGTCTGAAAACTTCAAGGCAAAAAGCGGAACCTCTGCATTTAGCATATAACAGCTCACAAGAGTCAGTCCTATCAAAAACCATTCATTTAAGATCAGGCTCACCGCGATTGGATGTGGCTGATAGGCCATTATAAGTGGCAGACTTAAAATGAGCAACGCATTTGCAGGAGTTGGCAGACCGATAAAGGAATCGGTTTGGCGCTCGTCCACATTGAATTTCGCAAGCCTGTAACCGGAGGCAGCGGCAATCAGCAACCCGATCAAAGCCAACACCGGGAAATTCCATTCCCACCAGGTGCTGTGAGAATCCCATTCGGAAGTGGCGCTTATTCCGCCGGGCAGGGCCTTTATCAGCAACTGGAACATCACGATCCCGGGAACAAGTCCGCTGGTGATCATATCTGCAAGGGAATCCAGCTGCAAACCCACCTCACTTTTAACATTGAGGATCCTGGCTGCCATCCCGTCAAAATAATCGAAGAAAATACCCAAACCGACAAACATTGCTGCCATAATCAGGTTTCCCTGAACGGCAAAAATAGTGGCCAGTGTCCCGCAAAGCAGGTTTAAGATCGTGATGAAATTGGGGATATGTCGCTTAATTACCATAGGAATGTTTTTGTAAAAATAGGAAAAAAGTCTGGAGACCGGAAAGTTGTTTGTCATTTATAGTTCAAGTGGAAAGAGGAAAGGCCAGAAGGGTCCGGAGAGGAAAGAGGAAAAAGCTTCGCGTTCGTCGCTGAAAACAAAGTTAAGATTATTTACTGCGAAAATATGCGATCCCGATAGCTTTCGAAAGGGGAGATAAAATACAGTCAACAATGAAATTACTGTTTAAAAACGGTCAATGCTATTTAGGCATGGACAAATTTTGAACCTTGAACCTTGAACAGAAAAACCCAAAAAACTTTCCTCTTTCCACTTTCTATTACCCACACTTATTTTCCTTATTTTTGACCAGAATTGTTATTTTTATGAAAAACCTCCTCTACGCACTTTTAAGCGGAATTTTACTGGCAATGGCCTGGCCCACCTATGGATTTCCTGCACTGCTGTTTTTTGCATTTGTCCCCCTTTTGTACGCCGAATTTAAGATACGCAGCTCACAAACAAAATATAGCAAACTCAAAATTCTGGGATTGTCCTATCTCAGTTTTTTTATCTGGAATCTGATCACCACCTATTGGCTGTCTTATTCCACCCCTTTCGGCGGCTCCTTTGCGGTGCTGGTGAATTCGCTCCTGATGGCCCTAGTGTTCCTGCTCTATCACATCGTGGCAAAAAGATCCGATTTTAAAGCAGCTTCCGCATTCCTGATAAGCATCTGGATAGTATTCGAAATGATCCACCTCTCCTGGGAGTTTTCATGGCCCTGGCTAAATCTCGGGAATGCTTTTTCCGATTACCACCACTGGATACAGTGGTATGAATACACCGGGACTTTCGGAGGAACCTTATGGGTTTTATTGGTGAATATAGCCATGTTTAAACTGATCTTACTTTACAGGGAACATCGCACAAACGAGATCCTGGTTCGCGGAGCCATAAAGATTCTGTTGATGATCTTAGTTCCCATTGGGATTTCCTATCTCATTTTGAACAATTATTCAGAAAGTAAAGAACAACTCGAAGCCGTGATCCTTCAGCCAAATATCGATCCCTACACCGAAAAATACAACGTCAATGATACCCGCATCGGTGAACTTCTGGTGCAACTGAGCGAGGAAAAAGTGACCGATAAAACCGCGATCCTGATCGCCCCGGAAACCGTTTTTGCCGATGGCACCGTGCTGTCTAGATTCCAACACTCCGAAGCAGATTTCTTCGGCAGGCAATTGCTTCTGAAATATCCAAAACTCAATTTTTTAAGCGGAATTTCCTTTTTCGAGCGCTTTAGCGATCCTGAACAGGTGAGCACTCAAAGCAATAAAATTGGCCCCAACGACTGGTACAACGATTACAATTCGGCCTTTTTTATGAATAATGACGCACCGCCGCAAATTTATCACAAATCAAAACTGGTGGTGGGTGTCGAGAATTTTCCCTATAAGGATCTGCTTCGTCCCATTTTAGGAGATGTAATGATAGATCTTGGCGGAACAGTAGCTATGAAAACAACCCAGGGAAAACGCGAAGTCTTTCATCTCAATAATAATTATGACGCCGCCCCCATTATTTGCTATGAATCGGTTTACGGCGATTATGTGACAGGTTATGTGAAAAACGGAGCCAATTTCCTCGCCATCATCACCAACGATGCCTGGTGGGCCGATACCCAGGGTCATAAACAACATTTGAGCTATGCCAAACTGCGGGCCATAGAATCCAGGAGATCTGTAGTGAGAAGTGCCAATACCGGGATCTCGGCATTTATAAATGAAAAAGGCGATATCGTGAAAAGCCTGGCTTATGAAGAAACCGGCAGCATAAAGAACAACATCACCCTGAATTCAAAACTCACTTTTTATGTGAAACACGGCGATTATATTGCCCGCATAGCACAGTTCATTGCATTGTTCCTTTTTCTGTTCGCGCTAGTGAAGTTTAAGAGAAAAAGGTGAAAAAGACGAATTGAGGTGTGAATTGTGAGTAGTGAGTAGTGAGTAGAAAGATTTTGAATTTTAAACATTTTAACGCTAAACGTTAAACGCTAAACGTTAAACTTTGAACCTTGAACCTTGAACCTTGAACCTCTTGCTATTGTCCCCTAAAAAACAGCCCCGTACTAATTGAGGTGTGAATTGTGAGTAGTGGGTAGTGAGTAGAAAGATTTTAAATTTTAAACATTTTAACCCTAAACGTTAAACTTTAAACGTTGAACTTTGAACCTTGAACCTTGAACCTCTTGCTATTGCCCCCTAAAAAACAGCACCGTACTAAATGTCTTAATCAAAATATCCAGATCCAGGAACAATCCCCGGTGTTTGATGTAATACAGGTCATACTGCAGTTTCTCAAGGCTGTCGGTAGTACTGCTGCCATAATCTGCTTTTACCTGTGCCCAGCCGGTCAATCCCGGTTTTATGATATGACGGGTTTTATATAACGGAATTATCTTTGAGAGTTTCTTTACAAAAATAGGACGTTCCGGCCTGGGTCCTATAATGCTCATT
>JBDNHN010000254.1:0-5970 GCA_041688725.1 Gillisia sp. | reverse complement strand
CACAATATCTGCAATAACCTCAAGATCATTCGCGTGAGCATTTGCAATAAGGCTTTCCAGTTCTGCCCTGCTTCCAAACCTTGTCTCTATCGTTCCGTGCTGATTGAATTCCCCAAAATCAAAATAATCTGAAGGATCATATCCCATAGAATATCCGCCAGATTGGCCTTTTGTAGCTACGGGAAGCCATAATCGATCAATTCCCGCATCGGCCCAACCTTCAACTTTTTGATTGAGGAGGTCCCACCATTCTCCACGAGGTTCTACATCCCAATAAAAGGTTTGCATCATCACTCCGCTGCCATTTTGGTAGTTTGCTAGATCTAATGCCTGGGGAACTTCGGGTACAGGGTTCTGGACTTCGGGTTCAACTATTGGGTCATTATCCTTAGAACAGGCGTTTAAAACCAGGAATAAGCCTATTAGAGATCCGAAATAGATTATTTTTTTCTTCATAATTTTGATTTTTTTAAATAAAAAATAGGCTATGAGATACTCATAGCCTATTCATAATAAAATTAAAATAATATCTAAATATTATTTTAAAGTGATTGTTTTAGCTACAGTATCTACAGTTAATAAATAATTTCCTGCATCACCTAAAAATTCAAAATTATTATCACCATCCCCAGCATCTCTGAAAAGAGCATCTATAGTATAATCTTCCGCAATAAAGCCAGGATAATTTTTACCGGAATCCCAATTGCTTTCTTCTGTAAAGAATCTGAAGGCTTCTACATCTCCATTAGATAAATCATCAGGAATAAGATTCACATGAGTAGAGTATACACCCTCTCCATTACAAATAACCTGAACAGGAGTTGCCCATCCCCAGCCAGCGTCTGGTGTGCCAGAACCAACAATCCATAATTGGTCAAATTCACAAACTCCAGCTACTTGTTGCTCACCTACTGTGATTGTTTTATTGTTAGTGTCAATTGTTAAAGAGTAATTCCCTGCATCACCTAAAAACTCAAAATTATTATCACCATCCTCAGCATCTCTAAAAAGTTCGTCAATAGTATAATCATTGTCAACAAAGGATGGGTAATTTTGACCAGAATCCCAATTGCTTTCTTCTGAAAAGAATCTGAAAGCTTCTACACCCTCACTCAATAAGTCATCAGGAACTAAGTACACATTTCCAGAATACACACCATTTCCTGAGCAAGCAAATTTAGCAGGAGTCGACCAACCCCAACCAGCGTCTGGCATGGCTGAACCAACTGCCCAAAGTTGATCAAATTCACAAACAGGTACTCCATTTAGAGATTTTTCTGCTAAAATAATATTAAGTGCCTTAGTTTCAGAGGTTTCACTAAAACCGTTACCGCCATCGGTGCCGGCAAAAGCCTTCACCCTAAAATAGATAAGTCCCGAATTAGGAGCTTCGGTTTCGGCATCATCATCCATTCCTGCATCAGTTGCAAGAGTTTTTAACTGACTCACTTTTACACCAATATTGTTCTCTCCGGTATTGATAAATAAATCAAGATTGCTAAAATCTTCAGAAATAGAAGCTTGTAATTGATAGGTGATATTTGTAGGGACATCAAAATCTACGGTGTTCCACACAAATCTCTCGGCGATATTTCCTGAAGTTGCAGGGGATAGAATATAGCTTTCGTTAAAGCTGTTTGTAAAGTTGATGCCTTCGGTGTCCGGTTGTGCGATAAATACAACATCGTCATCGCTGCTACATGAATTTAAGCCAACAAAGGCTACAAATGCCATTAATAAGATTGAAAGTTTTTTCATTTTAATTTTTTTAATGTTAGTATCCTTGATTTTGAGTTAAATTGGTGTTCACCCCTAGGTCTGATGCAGGGATAGGGAAAATATTTCTATAAGCCTGGGTAGTGGATCCCTGTGGAACACCGCCTTTAAAAGCCCAGATTCCATTTTCAGTAAATTGATTGAATCTTATAAGGTCGGTTCTTCTGTGAGCTTCCCAATACAATTCCCTTGCTCTTTCGTTTAGGATGAAATCCATAGTAAGATTTGCTTCGGTTATATTGTTACCTGAATTTCCGTAAGCGCGTTCCCTTAATTCATTTATATACATTACAGCTTGTGCTTTTGTACCTCCCCCGCCACGTAAAACGGCTTCAGCATACATTAAATAGGTGTCTCCAAGCCTGAACATAGGGAAATCGGTGTCGGGAAATTCTCCGGAAGTATCACTTCCCTGATTGCCGTTTACATCAACATTTTTGTATTTGGCAACCGCGTATCCATCTGTAAATGTAGGAATACTGTTGATCTCTTTTTTTTGAACATCGGTATAGAAAAGTGCACGACTATCGGCAGAGTCGGCTCCACCGGGAAATTTATCTACCAGTTGAGGGGTGGTTCTTAATCCAGCCCAGCCACTGCTCACACCAAAATCTGCTGGAACCATTGATCCCCCTACTGCAGCGTGAATTATAAAGGTCATTCCACCGTAAGACTGGGTGTTCAAACCATCAAAGGTAATAGGGAAAATAATTTCATTCTGGGCTCCATTGGTGTCATTGTCTGCCAAAAATAAATTTTGATAAGGCATATCTTCTGGAATGCTATATCCCGCACCTGCTATTTTATTGGTATAGGTGATTACATCAGCATAGCGATCTGTACCTGTATATACTGTGGAATTCAAATACATTTTAGAAAGAAGCATCCAAACAGCGGCGCGATCTGCACGTCCGTATTGATTTTCTCTTGGCGCTATAATTTCATTTTCAATGGCCAATAACTCTGTTTCAATATAGGTAAACAAATCTGCCCTTTGAATTTGTTCCGGAAGGAAAGCTCCAATCGGGCTTTCTTCGGTAACAAATGGAGGGTTTCCAAAGAGATCCATCGCGTGGTAATAACTCAAGGCTCTCAAGAAACGGGCTTCGGCACGAAATTGCTGAATTTCCGCTCTTAAATCGCCATCTACACCGCGACTATCCAAAGCGGCATCATCGGTTTGTCTCAGGAATTCATTGGTTAGTGCTACTTGGTACATGATTCTGCTGTACATGGTTCTAATAAACTCGTTTCCTGAAGTCCAGTTTTGGGCGTGCAGGTCGGCAATTGTTCCGTCATTCCAACCAATTACTGCCTCATCGGTAGGAAGTTCCTGCATCATAAAATACAAGCGCATATAATTGGAGAAACCTTCATCCAAACCGGCAAGATCGGGTTGTCCGGCAGGTCCTTGTTGCCCACTTAATGATAAACCGGCATACAGTTTAGCCATAAAAAGTTGGTAAGCTTCCGGATTCTCGAAAACAGAAGCGGATGTTTCCCGGGTATCTTCGGGTTTTAGATCCAAATCGTCCTGACAGGATGCTAATAAAAGCATGCTTATAAAGACGATTATTAATGGTCTGAATTTTTTATACATAATATTATTTTTTATTAATTTCAATTATCTAAAATGAGAAGTTAAGTCCTAATACCAGATTCTTGGTTCTAGGATAGAAATTGTTATCGATTCCATTACTTATTTCAGGATCCAGTCCTTCATAATCGGTAATTGTGAACAAATTGGTTCCTGTTAAACTGGCACGGAAATCAATTTTATCTCCCGGTATCAAATATCCAATGGAAACGTTGTCTAAACGAACAAAATCAGCACTTTGCACATAGTAATCTGAAAACAACTGATTGTTTTGGAAATTGGTTTCCAGTACATTGCTATTTAAATTTGAATAGTAATCTTGGGGAGTAACAGTTCCTGCTCCTACAAACCCGGTCCCGGATTGAGTATTATTGTTCACATATTGTCCAAAGTTTCCTCTGAAGGTAAAGCTGAAATCAAAATTCTTATAATTCAAAGTATTGGTGAATCCCATATAATAATCGGGAGTTCCTTTTTTATAAGGTTGTTTGTCGGCTTCGGTAATCTGGTTATCTCCGTTTACATCTACATAAGCACCTTCTATAGGTTGCCCTTGTTGATTATACACCTGGCGGAATACAAAAAAGGTAGAAGGGTCGTATCCTTCTTTCCAAATTTGAATATTGTTTCCAACACCTCCTGAAATTCCTCCCTGAGGGATAAAGAAATTAGGGTCGTTGCCTAAAGACAAGCCTGTAATTTCAAGGTCCTGGAAGGTGATGTTATAATTGACACTCCAGTTGAAATCTTCCTTTTGAACAAGAATCCCGTCTAATCCTACTTCTATCCCGCGGCTTACTGTTTGACCAACATTGGTAGTTAAAAGATCTGATAGGTTTGCTCCTGCAGGTACCGGTACAGTTGCCAATAAATCTTTGGTTTCCCTGTAATAAGCATCCACACTTCCGGAAAATCGGTTGTTAAAGAATCCAAAATCCAATCCGGCATTGTACGTTTTTAACTCCTCCCATTTAAGGCTCTCATCAAATTCTTCAGGTCTTAAAGTACCTATAAAATTCTGTCCGAATTGTACGTTTGCACCGTTACGGCTTGGGGTATAGATCCCACGGAAACCATAATTAGGTCCAATTTCCTGGTTTCCTGTAACCCCGTATCCTGCACGCAGTTTTAAGTTGGAAAAAACAGTATTGTTAAGCATAAAATCTTCATTCATTATTTTCCAACCAACTGAAACGGAAGGGAAATTACCCCATCGGTTATCCTCAGAAAATCTTGAAGATCCATCGCGACGGAAACTGGCAGAGATTAGGTATTTGTCAGCAATATCAAAACTAGCCCTTGCAAAATAGGATTCCAAGGAATTTTTGTTGATGTTAAACCTGAATACATGTTCATTGCTCACAGTTACATTTTGTTGGTCTTGGATATAAAATTCCTGATAGGAATGTCCCCCGGTCAGATCTATTTTGGTATCGATCGCAGAAAGGGAAGTCCTATAGTTGAAAAAGAAATCCAATAATGAGTTTCTGTTCAATCCTTTATATAAATTGCTAAAAGGAATATTGTCACCAACAGCAGCTGAAGATAATGGCCTGGTTTCAAGTCCCTCCAGTTCTGAATAATCTATACCCGCATTTAAATTAAACCTTAGGTCTGGCAAAAATGGAAAACGATAATCAACACTCAAATTGGTTATATTTCGTTTGTTTTCAGCATTGTTCTCGCGTTGTTCCAATAAAGCCAATGGATTTCTGGTGGCTTGTCTGAATTCATCATCAAAAGGATCGGCGGTGGTATTAGCACGTCTGAATTCAAAATATCCGCCAAATTGGCTGGAAGGATCAAATACAGATTGAGTAGGGTCAAAGTTTACAGATGAGCCTATAGCTCCTTCATCGGCGTATTGATTTTTATCACTAATATTTTTAGAGTTCAGGGTTAACTTCAAATTATCGTCAAATAAATTTTGGGTTAGAGTGATGTTCAAGGCATTTCTTTCATAAACATCTGTCTTTAAAACTCCCTCCTGATCTGTATGGTTGAAATTTACGCGATAGCTGAAGTTTTCAAATCCCTCCGCTGCGGTAATGTTATGAATTGCTCCCACTGCGGTTTGATAAATTTGGTCCTGCCAGTCGGTATCTGAATTTCCCAGTAGAGAAAGATCAGTTCCAGGTGTATTTTCCACAATTGTTCTGAATTGTGAGGCATTTAGGACATTCACTTTATCAGTAATTTCCCCTGCAGAAACTTTCAAATCATACTCCATTGAAAAATCAGCTCCCAGTTTTCCTTTTTTAGTGGTAATCAGAATTACCCCGTTAGAAGCCCGTGATCCATAAATAGAGGTTGCAGCGGCATCTTTTAAGATTACAAAATCCTGAACTTCGTTTGGATTGATGGCGTTCAATTGATTTCGAACTCCTTGCACTCCACGTTGGTCCAATGGAATTCCATCTACAACTATAAGTGGGGAATTGTTTCCTGAAAGTGAAGATCCACCGCGAATCCTGATTTCCGATCCGCCTCCGGGTCCACTGCCTGGTGTAATTCTAACTCCGGCAGATTTTCCGGAAATAAGTTGTTCTGGAGAGATCACCGCACCTTGATTGAATTTCTCTGCGCTAATTTTCTCT
>JBDNHN010000027.1:0-7285 GCA_041688725.1 Gillisia sp. | reverse complement strand
TAGGGATAATGATATTTTGATCTGAATTTTCTAACCATTCCTCACTTAACCCGGTATCCTCGGTTCCCATCACAATGGCGCAGGAACTTGTGAAATTCATCTCACTGTAATTTTTTGAAGCCTGTAAGGCAGCAGCATAAACGGCCACTTTCCTTTCCTTTAAAAATGCAATTATTTCTGAAGTGCTTCCCACCGCTAGTTTATTGGTAAACAGACAACCCACGCTGGAACGGATAATATTGGGATTGAACAGATCTGTTTTCGGATTGGCGATTAAAACCGCATCCACATTTGCGGCATCGGCCGTGCGCAACAATGCACCTATATTTCCCGGTTTTTCAGGAGCTTCAGCAACCAATATCAGCAAATTATTTGAATTTAACTGAAGATTATCCAAACTCAAATCCTTGGATTTCACAACGGCTATCAGTCCTTCGGTACTGCCGCGAACTGCAATTTTATTGTAAACTTCATTGGAAATTTCTGTAACCTCAGGCTGAAAATTGTTGTTTTTAAGCAGTGTTGAAATTTGTTCTTCTGAGAACAATTCGACACAAAAATAAAGTTCCGAAATTTCAAATCCGCCCTTAAGAGCGAGTGAGATCTCCCGAATTCCTTCAACTGTAAAAACCCCTTCTTTTTTCCTGGCGCGTGATTTTTCCTGAAGTTGAAAAAGCCTTTTAATAGCCGGATTTTGAGAACTTGAAATTTGTTTAAACATAATGCAAAATTAAGCAGATATAAATTCCCGCAAAACTAAATATCCTAAGAATTTTTAGCTAACCGGTTTTTGCTCTGGCAGGATCATAAGACCTCTTGGTTTGGTTGTATTTTAAGACTAATTTTAAAAGAAAAACAAATAGGTGTTGCATCAATCCTGAATTTTCAATAAAAAATTTTACTAATTAGCAATAAGGTCTAGAACGCATTCTCCACATCATCGAAATAATTAACTAAAAGGGCCACCACATAACTATAGCTTTTCATTCCACCCTCCTGGTTATTGGCTTTTAAAAATCCGCTGTAGGTGAATTGAAAAATAAATTCGAATGGATTTTGATGAAGTACCCAGAATTCCCGAACCTCCTTATAATTTGCCAAAATCCCGGGGTTGATTGTCTTTAACAAAGTTTCGGCCTTATTACAATCCTGGATATATAATTCGTTTAAACAATACCGAAGGGCAAAGGTCAATCCGGAATACCGGAAATACGGATCCGGGTGTTTTATCGTGGCCAGGCAAGCTATAAAGTTGGCTTCATTTTCTTTGGCAAAACCCAATTGATGGCCAATTTCATGACTTGCCGTTGTGGGCAGTTTATAATTTATTATTTGCGTATTTACCTGGGCCTCATTCGTGAGCGGATTTAAATATCCGTTAAATCCCATATAAGTTAGGGGAATGCTATATAAAGAGGGTTTTAAACTTTTCCCGTGATAAGTAAGCTTGGGATATTCACCGCTTAGGAAATCAAATCCGTCAATGGTTTTTTTAAGAATTTGAGTCTTTCTGAAATTATATGGTACTAAAGACGAATCGTTATGCATCAGTTCACGATGTACCTCATTCGATCTTTTGATGAGAGTTTCGGTAAGCAATACCAGTTCTTCAGTAGTATAGGTGTTTTTTATTTTTAGTGTTTTGTGAAGTGGCAACCGGTAATAATTCAATCCCCAAAACACATGAAAACAAAAATAAATAATTGAGAATATTGCGAAAAAATCGATTACCCATTTCCCGGGATTTTTGAACTTGGTATTAATTCTAATTACAATCCATCTAATAATGGAAAAAATCAAAAAAGTATACAACAGATCTCCCAGGGAAAATGGTAATATCCCCAGGGAAAACCGCATAATCTTTGAAATATAGGGATACAATCCCATGCTGTACCAGTTTTCGATAAAGGTTGGATAACCGGAAATGATCCTGATCGCCACATATTGCAGTGGCAGTAAAATGGCTAAAATGATTCCGGCTTTATTTTTCACGGGTTAAAATTACAAACTAATAAAGAAGGAACAAATTTTCGTTCTTTGTTAATTACCAATATCTTTGTGAAATTACCGAATTATTAAATAACTATATATGAATGAAGAAATAAGAGCCCAGGAGCCAAAAAATCTCTGGAGCAATTTTGCCGATTTGAACGAAGTACCCCGACCTTCGAAGAAAGAAGAACGGGTAATTGAATTTATAAAAAATTTTGGTAAGCATTTGAAATTGGAAACCCTTGTTGACAAGGTAGGTAACGTAATTATTAAAAAACCTGCAACCAAAGGAATGGAAAACAGGAAGCCTGTGGTTTTACAGTCACACCTGGATATGGTGCACCAAAAAAACAGCAGCACCAATTTTAATTTTGATACCCAAGGAATTGATATGTATATTGATGGAGATTGGGTCCGGGCAAAAGGGACAACCCTTGGTGCAGACAACGGTCTTGGTGTTGCGAGTATTATGGCAATTCTGGAAAGCGATACTATTGAACATCCTGCTCTGGAAGCCTTGTTTACTATAGATGAAGAAACCGGAATGACGGGTGCAAAAGACCTGGAAGAGGGATTGCTTAAAGGAGAGATCCTTTTAAACCTGGATACAGAAGAAGACGATGAAATAGGAATTGGATGTGCCGGTGGGGTAGATGTGACTGCTTCCAGATCTTACCCGGAGGAAAACACACCTGAAGGTTCTGCTGCTTTTAAAATCACCCTAAAAGGTTTGCAAGGCGGACATTCCGGAATGGATATTATAAAAGGTCTTGCCAATGCCAATAAATTCATGAACCGTTTGCTCTTTGATGCAAACGAAAATTACGGATTACGGATTTCCCAGATCATTGGAGGCAGCCTTCGAAATGCTATCCCCAGGGAAAGTGAAGCAATTGTTACGGTAGATGATTTACAAGTGAAGGCTTTTAAATATGAAGCCAATGAAATCATGAATGTGATTAAAACCGAATTTGCTCAATTGGAACCCAATTTAGAATTGGAGATCACCGAAACCGCTGTTCCGGAAAAGGTGATGGAAGAAGCCGCTCAGGAAGCTTTGTTGAAAGGTATTTATGCAGCCCACAACGGGGTTTACAGGATGAGTCCTGAAATTGAAGGTTTGGTGGAAACTTCCAATAATATTGCAAAAATTGAAGTTAAAGAAGGTAAAATAGGAATAAAATGCCTGACCAGATCTTCTGTTGAATCTTCTAAAGACGATTTGGCAAATAGTTTGAAATCTGCATTTGAACTTGCAGGATTCAATGTAGAACTTTCCGGTGATTATCCGGGATGGGCACCAAACAGGGATTCTGCTATCTTGACAATTTTGGACGAACTATACCAGAAGATGCACCACGAAAAAGCTGATATCGCTGCCTGCCACGCCGGTCTGGAATGTGGGATTATTGGTCAGCATTATCCTGAAATGGATATGATCTCTTTTGGTCCTACTATACGCGGCGCACATTCTCCCGATGAAAGAGCCAGTGTCTCATCAGTTCAAAAATACTGGAAATTTTTACTGGAAATTTTAAAGAATATTCCGCAGAAAAATTAAACTGATATTTGTAAAAGTAAAGCGGCTGTCAAAGTAATTTGACAGCCGCTTTTTTTTGGGTTATATTGAGAAATATTTATTCCTGAATTCCCAGCATTTCCAATTCAAAGATTAGATTGGTATTAGGTGGAATTACATTCCCTGCACCTCTTTCACCATATGCCAAATGAGCAGGTATGTACAAAATAGCTTTATCTCCCACTTTCATTTGTTGCAATCCTTCTTTAAAACCTGGGATCATTTGAGCCTCAGGACCATAAGGAACAAGCATAGGTTTATATCCTACCTGGTCTTTTCGTTGTTGATTGAAAATCCCGGCGTTTACGGCAACTTCTTCAATACTGGTGTCAAACAGGGTTCCGTCTGTAAAATACCCTGCATAATGTACCTGTACCATATCTCCGACATTTGGTTTTGTCCCATCAGCTTTATTCAAAAAGTGGATCTTCAAACCGCTTTCCAGTTCCACAACATCAGCTTTAAAGACTTCAAATTTTTCGGCATTGCCTTTTTTAGCTTCGTCCTGTATTTTTGTAGATTCTTCTTTTTTTGCTTTTGCTTCGGCTAATTTAGCTTCAAAAACTTTTGGAGCATCGAAATTTTTGGCAGCTGTGCCTTTTCTGATTATGTTCAGAGTTTTTATAACCACATCCTCAACCGGCTTATCTGCTCCAGCTGTTGGCACTTGCCCAATACTGTCTATTACTGCCAGGCCTTGAACAACTTTTCCAAAAATCGTGTGTTTCCCGTCTAACCAGGGAGTTTCATTAAGGGTTATAAAAAACTGGCTTCCATTTGTTCCCGGGCCAGCATTGGCCATAGATAATATTCCTTTGGAATCATGGCTCAAAGAGTCAACAATTTCATCGGGAAATACATATCCCGGATTGCCGCTTCCGGTCCCGGAAGGATCTCCACCCTGGATCATAAAATCTTTGATCACACGGTGAAAAATAAGTCCGTCGTAAAACTTCTTTTTCTGAAAAGCGCTGTCCAACATTTTGTGGGTTTTTCCTTCAGCGAGGGAAACAAAATTGGCGACAGTTATTGGGGTTTTCTCGAAATACAATTCGGCTACAAATGCGCCTTTATTGGTATTGAATTCAGCGTAAAGTCCGTCTTCTAAATCCGGGTGATCATCTTTACAGCCTACAAGGCCAATTATAATGGCACAAACAAAAAGCATGCTTAATTTTTTCATATTAGTTTTTGGGATTATTATTGGTTTCGTGAATTATTGAATACAGACTTACTGTAGTGATGATGGGCACATTGGCACCTATTTTATTTTTGTCGCCGTAATAACCGTAGGCTTTATGTGAAGGAAATATAAAGCTAACCACTTCGCCTTCCTTCATCAGTTTTAAACCTTCCCGCAGGCCACTAAAAAGTTCTTCCTGATCTATCGCGTAGGTTTTGGTTGGCAATTCGCTCTGGTCATAAATAACATCCCCGTAAAGGGATTTTATGGTATAGTCAAACTTTACAATATCTTTAAATTTTGGGGATTCAGTATTAATGGAATCTGTGGATTTTTTGTTGTAATAATACCAAAATCCATTATTTGAAGCAATATATTCTGTGGTAGAATCTTTTTCGATCAATTTTAAGATATTAGCTTCCTCCAGGGCTATCAAATCCCGGTTGCGCATGATCGATTCATTGATAAATGAACCGGAATTTTGAGTAACAGGTCGCCGGGCTTCAGGTGATTTACAACCTGCCAGACCAATGATCAAAAGGATTAAATAAAGGCTTGATTGCTTCATAAACTTAATAGCTGCTTCCGGTATTCGTGTATAATGCTGTTGAATTTTATTTCGGTATTTTCAAGGCTTAGATCGCTTTTACCGCCGGCAGCATTTAAATGCCCACCACCATTAAAATGGGCCCGCGCAAAATCGTTTACCGAAAAGGTTCCTTTAGACCTGAAACTTATTTTTATGATGTCGTCGACTTTATGTTCGATAAAAATCGCTGCGAAAACAATTCCTTCCATCGATAAACCATAATTCACAAAACCTTCGGTATCTCCTTTTCTGAAATTATTTTTATCCAGTTCTTCCTGGGAAAGTGTGATATAGGCTGTTTTTAATTCCTTGTTTACTTTAAGGTTTTGCAAGGCAACCCCCAAAAGTCGCATCCGGCTTTCGGAAAATGTATCATAAATTAATTCCTGGATTTTTGCGTTATCGGCGCCTTTATCGATTAAATCGGCTATAACACGATGGGTTTCGCTGGAAGTTGACCTGTATTTAAAGGAGCCGGTATCGGTCATAATTCCCGTATATAAACAGGTTGCAATTTCCGGTGTTATTAACTTCAAACCGTGCAGCTTATGAATAAACTTATAAACCATCTGGCAGGTGGAACTCATAGTGGAATCACTATAAGTATGATTTGCATAATCCGAAGGTTCCGGATGATGGTCTATCATTATAAAACTGGCATTGGAGGCTGTTAACACATCTACCATATCACCGGCCCTGTTCAGCATATTAAAATCTAAAGTAAAAACAATTTCGGCCTCCTCAATTAATTTATTGCACAGTTTAACTTTGTTCTCGTAAATTAAGATCTCTTCACTTCCGGGAAGCCATTTTAAAAATTGAGGAAAATCATTCGGGGCAATTACCTGAACGCTATGTCCTTTTTCTTTTAAAAAATGGTATAGTCCTAAACACGAACCAATAGCATCTCCATCGGGTCCTTTATGAGGAACAATGACAATATTGTTGGCTCGGGAAAGGTCGGAGGTAATCTCTAAAATACTTTGTTCTATCATAATAAGGGGTAAAGATACAATTTTATAATATTTACTTAAATTTCGAATCTTTATTTTTGTCAGTGCAAAATTAAACACAAATGAAACAAATTTTAAGCGGATCGAGGCTATTATTTAACGGTTTTTAGAGAAAAGGAACAATTGACTTGCACAAAGCATTCTATTGCGTAATTTTACCCAAAATTTAAAATCCATAAAATGGCAAAGAATAGAACTTTTACAATGCTTAAACCCGATGCGGTAGAAAAGGGAAACATAGGCGGAATCCTTGAACAGATAAACGCTTCCGGTTTTAGAATTGTAGCTTTGAAAATGATCCAAATGACCCTTCATGACGCGAAAACTTTTTATGCCGTACATAATGAACGTCCGTTTTTTGGAGAATTGGTTGAATTTATGACACGCGGGCCAATTGTTGCCGCTGTGTTGGAAAAAGAAAATGCGGTTGAAGATTTCAGAATATTAATTGGTGCTACCAATCCTGCAGAAGCTGCGGAGGGAACTATCAGGAATAAATATGCAACCTCTATCGCTGAAAATGCGGTTCATGGTAGCGATAGTGATGATAATGCTGAAATTGAATCGGCATTCCATTTCTCCGGAAGGGAACTGTTTTAATAATTCCTGATTAAAAATAATTAAAAAACCACCTTATAAAAGGTGGTTTTTTTGTTTTTGAAAAAATTTCATTAATAAACTTGTGGATAAGGCATTGAAAAGTGAATTGGACTAAACAACGGATTCTTCGAGTACCTCAATACCAATTTTTTTATCAATCCTTTTCCCAGGGCATCATTAAGCCTGTTTATTATTCTTTTCCTTCCGTAACTCAATTCTTCCCCTAAAAACGAAGAACTCAATTGTACATAAAGAGTGCTGCCATCCAGTTTAATGGCGGTGGTATATTTTTCTATTGCAGGTCCCATTTCCCGGTTCCATACATCCTT
>JBDNHN010000253.1:0-3622 GCA_041688725.1 Gillisia sp. | reverse complement strand
GCGAACCATTTTATCTCAAACCCGCGTTTTAATATTTCGGTTTGTAATGGCCCGCCAATTGGAAGCGCATAGGTATGGCTGATATAAATTAAAAAACGGCACTTCATTTTTTTATGGTATCAAGAAATTTCTGAAGTTTTTCTGAAATATAGTCCGGTTTAAATTGATAGTACATTTCTGCAGTTTGTGATTTCAGTTCTTTTTTTGATTTCATCTGATAAATATCAGGCACAAAATCCTGTAAATGTACAGAAACATTAGTGATGTCATCTTCAAAGATATTCCAGTTTTCCTTATTGACCGAAGGAGAAAAGATAGCAAATGTAGGTACGCTTAAGGCCTTAGCCATATTCACAGCACCGCCTTCATTTCCTATCAATGCATCACATTGGGAAGTAAGCGCCATAAATTCCCTTAAACTATTTCCAAAAATGTCGAGATAAATGTGTTTTTGAGTAGTGGGGTTGCACAACTGATAAATATTCCGTGCTTCGTCCAATTGTGAAGGAATATAGTTGAACAATAACTGCGCTTCGGTTTCTTCAACTATTTTATTTAGTAAAACAACAAGATATTCCGGAGGATAGGTTTTGTTTTTTGAACTTCCCAAAACTGAGATCATCAAAAGCGGTTTCTCAGAATTGATACCAGATCGTGATAATAATTGTTTGGCAGAATAAATTTCCGCAGCGGTAAGATATATTTTAGGTTTAATTTCTTTCGGGAAATTTTTGTGCAAAGGCTGTAACAGCTGCATCCGTTTTTCAATAGCCATTCCGGCCTTGGTTTTTGGGGTTATATTGCGATCAAAAACAGCTGTATAAAAATGCCGGGTGTACCATTTGTCAAAGGAAATACGGAATTTCGCTCCGGAAACCCACGAAATTAATGCAGTTCCTAATTTCGAATAAACATCAATTACTGCTTCATATTCTTCCTTTTTTATTTTCTGAAGAAAAGAAATAAAATTCAGGGGTTTTTTATCTGAATCTTCAAAAAGGATCAACTTATCAATAAAGGGATTATTTTCAACAACGGGGCGGGTATGCGGATAAATTAAATAATGCAATTCAGCTTCCGGATATGCCCTGCGCAAGGCCTCAAATAAGATGGACGTGGTAAGCACATCGCCAATCATTTTTTGTTGTATTATGAGTATCTTCATAAAAAGCCCCTCCCGACCTCCCCAAAGGGGAGGAGTTATTATAATTTTAACGTTTTATCGATCTATTAATCCCTGTTCATTAGCTCCCCCTTCGGGGGCTGGGGGGCATTTACACAGCCACATTATACTCTCTCAGTGCATCGTTCAGTGAGGTCTTTTTATTGGTACTTTCCTTCCTTTTCCCAATGATCAATGCACAAGGTACCTGGAATTCTCCCGCAGGAAATTTCTTGGTATAACTTCCCGGAATTACCACTGATCTTGATGGGACGTAGCCTTTAAATTCTACAGGTTGGTCTCCGGTAACATCAATAATTTTTGTTGAGCCGGTGAGCACAACATTGGCTCCCAACACGGCTTCCTTTTCTATCCGAATCCCTTCAACAACAATACATCTTGAACCTATAAATGCATTATCTTCAATAACTACCGGTGCTGCTTGCAGGGGTTCTAAAACTCCGCCAATTCCAACTCCGCCGCTTAAATGTACATTTTTGCCTATTTGGGCACAACTTCCCACGGTGGCCCAGGTATCTACCATCGTACCTTCATCTACATAAGCCCCAATATTTACATAACTAGGCATCAGGATCACGCCTCTGGATATATAAGCACCATATCTGGCAACAGCATTCGGCACCACCCTTATTCCTTTATCCTCATAACCGGTTTTCAATGGAATTTTATCGTGATACTCAAAAATTCCGGCTTCCATGGTTTTCATTTTCTGGATAGGGAAATACAGCACAACCGCTTTTTTAATCCATTGGTTCACTTGCCAGCCTTCAGAAGTTGGTTCTGCAACACGCAGTTCCCCCTGGTCCAGCAACTGGATCACTCTCCTAATGGCATCTATTGTTTTTGAATCACTCAGTAAACTGCGATCCTCCCATGCTTTTGCAATAATATCTTCTAACTCTTTCATTTCGTTGATTTTTAGCAAATATAACAGCTTAGTTCCAATTTTTGGGAGCATTCCGATATAAACCTTACATTTGCACAAAATTAACTATGGCAAGGATTTTGGCTTTGGATTATGGCGGGAAACGCACAGGAATCGCAGTCACAGATGAGTTTCAAATTATTGCCTCGGGGCTGGCTACTGTTGCTACAAAAGAGTTGTTGCCTTATTTGGAAAATTATTTTGAGACCGAAAATGTTGAACTTGTGCTTGTAGGTGAACCCAAACAAATGGATAATACCCCTTCTCAAAGCGAAGCTGCAATTCTGGAATTCTTAAAAAAATTCAAAGAAAAATTCCCTTTAATGGAAATGAAACGCATCGATGAGCGATTTACTTCAAAAATGGCGGTAAAAACAATGATCGACAGTGGCTTGAAAAAGAAAAAACGCCATAATAAGGCCTTGTTGGATGAAATAAGCGCGACCATAATTTTACAAACCTATCTTTATAAATGAGTTGAAAATTGGGAGAGAAAAGAAAATAGAATATAGAGAATAGACTTTTTGGAGAATATAGTGATTCAGTAACGAAGTGACGTTGTGATGAAGTAAAAAAAGTGGAAAGTGAAGAGAAAAAAGAAAATAGGATAAAGAGTCAAAACACGAGAAAAAGAAATAAAAATATTCGTGCATTCGTGGCTAAAAAACAGTGAAGACTTTTTACTACGGAACTCTGCGGGAAATTAAAAGATATATTACTGAAATAAATATTTAAAACCCATCAGTACAAATCAGACAAGTTTATATTAAATTTTACAGCTACAAAAAACATAAATCTTTAATTTTTTCAAATTATACCTTATTCAACATTAATTATACAATTTAAATGATTTTACCAATTATAGCATACGGGGATCCTGTTTTACGAAAAATGGGAAAAGAAATTACTAAGGATTATCCGGATTTGGATAAGCTGATAATAAATATGTGGGATACTATGTACGAAGCTTATGGGGTAGGCCTTGCCGCGCCACAAGTGAATTATTCCATCAGATTGTTTATGATTGACCCATCGCCTTTTGCAGATGACGAAAACTTAACCGGCCCTGAAAAAGAAGTGTTGAGCAATTTAAAAAAGGTTTTCATCAACCCTAAGATCATTGCAGAAGAAGGTGAAGAATGGGCTTTTAATGAAGGTTGTTTAAGCATTCCCGAAATTCGGGAAGATGTGTTTAGAAAACCCAAGATTACAATAGAATTTCTGGATGAAGATTTTAACTTGCTCCGCGAAACCTACGAAGGATTGGCGGCAAGAGTCATCCAGCACGAATACGATCACATTGACGGAATTTTATTCACAGATAAACTATCCAGTCTTAAAAAACGTTTGATCAAAGGAAAACTAAGTGACATCTCAAAAGGAAAGGTGGATGTCGATTATAGAATGCGCTTTCCTGCAATGAAAAAAGGACGTTAATTCTTTTGTTATTAAGTACAGAGAAGTGATATTTGCCAGCCAAAATTTATAATGAAAATATGGGTTTAGAAAAAATT
>JBDNHN010000252.1:0-2141 GCA_041688725.1 Gillisia sp. | reverse complement strand
TTCTTTTTTCGCGGCTTTTAGAAACAACGAACTGCCCTATCAGGATTTTTATAGAACAATACCCAAGGAACAAGCATATACCTATGTAGAATCTGTATTTGAAGATGCCGGAGACAGCTTGCTATTTCCGAATGAAAATTCGGTTTATCGAAAAGTAGTTAATCGAGATAGCCTGAATGAAACTCTTAAGCCAAATATCATATTTATCTGTATTGAAAGTTTAAGTGCAGATTTCCTCAAAACCTTCGGTAATGATAAGAACATAACTCCCACATTAGATTCCTTAGCTTCAAACTCACTCTTTTTTGATAATTTGTATGCTACAGGGACACGTACAGTAAGAGGGATGGAGGCCATTACTCTGTCTGTTCCACCAACGCCGGGACGAAGTATTGTAAAACGAAAAAACAATCAAGGACTTTTTACTATTGGAGAAGTGTTTAAACAAAAAGGCTATGAAAGAAATTTCTTTTATGGAGGCGATGGGTATTTCGATAATATGAATACCTACTTTGGAGGGAACGGTTTTAATATTATAGATCGTGGTCGTGGATTTCTTTTGGACGCAAGCATTACTGCCACAAGAACTAATATTGAAAATGATGAAGTTACTTTTGAAAATGCCTGGGGAGTTTGTGATATGGATATTTATAATAAAGTCCTAAAAGAAGCGGATAAAGCACATAGTTTAGGCAAGCCATTTTTTGATTTTGTGATGACCACATCTAATCACAAACCTTATACCTACCCAAATGGAAAAATTGACATTCCGTCTGGTACCGGGAGAGATGGAGCCGTAAGATATACAGATTATGCCATTGGAGAATTTCTTAAAATGGCAAAACAAAAACCGTGGTATAGCAATACCGTCTTTGTTGTAATGAGTGATCATTGTGCCAGCAGTGCAGGACGTTGGGAGTTGGATGTGCAAAATTATCATATCCCGGCAATGATTGTCAACTTACCTAATCAGCAACCGTTAAAAGTAAATAATCTCTCCTCACAAATTGATGTGTTTCCAACATTGTTTGCTCAACTTCATTGGGATTACGAATCTAATCTTTTCGGCAGGAACATATTAAAAATGCAGCCTAAGGATGAGCGGGCTTTTATAGGAAATTACAGAAAATTGGGATTATTGAAGGACAATAAAGTAATGATCTTGGATGAACAGTCCAATGCAAACTTCTATTCTTGGAAGGCACAAGATAATAGTCTGACCCCGCTGCCAACAGATGACCCTTTTCTCAAGAAAACAATTTCATATTATGAGGTGGCAGATGATTTATACCGCAACGGCGGATTAAAAATTAAGAATAAGTAATTTGACAAACATACATTTTATAGTAAATCCAATTGCGGGTAAGGGAAAAACAGTAATCACTCATTCCTTTTTAAATAAATATTTTGAAGATGCTTATTATTTGATTTGTGTAAAGGAAACAACCCACAAAGCGCACGCCATTCAACTTACTAAAGAATCCATTACTGAGGGTGCAGACGTAATTGTAGCCTGTGGAGGGGATGGTACCATAAATGAAGTGGCTTCCGAGCTTGTAAATAGTTCCATAGCTTTAGGGATTATTCCTATTGGTTCTGGAAATGGACTAGCATCCAATCTTAAGATTTCAAAGGATGTTATTAAGGCTCTTATAACAATAAGAAGTCAAAATAGCATCAAAATCGATATTGGCAAAGCAAATGACACCTATTTTTTTAGTAACACTGGTTTTGGTTTTGACGCAACAGTCATAAAAAATTATGAAGCTTCTGAAAGAAGAACGCTTTCTTGTTATATAAATGCATCTTTAAAATCATTTAGAGAAATTCACAAACAAAATAATATCGAGATCACGATTAATGACATAATAATTGTTGCGAACCCATTCTTAATATTTATTTCGAATTCAAATGTAATGGGATATAATATAAGCCTAACCCCAAAAGCTTCTTTACAAGATGGACTTTTAGATGTTGTTATTGTGCCTCGCTTGCCTAAATGGAAAATGTTGATTTTTGGATTGTTAATGCTCCTGAAGAAACCTGAACTTCTTAAAGAGGTACATTCCTTTCAAACCAAAAAAATAAAGCTCTCAAGAAAAGGGGGAGACCATTTTCAATCACAAATAGATGGTGAATTA